>CACWIL010000092.1 GCA_902760905.1 uncultured bacterium | reverse complement strand
TCAGGAAGCCCTGAAAGCCTTATGCAAAAGACTGAAACTAAAACTTGTTAATGGCAGATATAGCAAGGTCAAAGCAACCAAGAACCTATATTTGTTTTTCAGTGTGACCAAACAGAACGAAATCAATTACAAGTTTGTATATAGGGCCGTGGTTGACGGAAAGCAGAAGGATCTTACCTTGAAGGCTAGAACACTCTCACTTGCTTTAATCGAAATGGAAAGATTACAGCAGATGAACAAAGGCGAAGTAATAACAATCGGGCAATTGTGGGAGATGTATGTTAATTCTGAAAAGTTTAACAGTTTGAGTCTAAAGAGCCGCGAAAACGTTCAGGGCTTTTATAAGTGCTATTTTGATACTATGTATGTTAAGACCGTCCTGAATCAAAATGTCATGGAGTTAAAAAGTTATCCTGATTTGTTTGCCTTCCTGAATAAAGTTCTTAATCAGAAGACCAAAAGCCACCATACAATCAGCACAGCTGTTTATATCATCGGGAATCTGTTTGATGTCCTAGCTACACGTTTTAATATCCTGATTGATACGAACCTTCCGAAACTTAAAAAAGACCTAGCCCGAGATTTACCAAAGCAAGAGGTTAAACACGTTAATGCTTTAATCGGAACTAATGGCACCCTAGAAGAATTGGAGAATAACATCATAGAGTTTTACAAGGCGGTTGATTTAACTGAATGTGACAGCCTAACCAAACTTGCCATAGATTTTAAGATGTACTCAGGGTTAAGAGGAAGCGAAGTTTTGCAGTTGACCAAGCGAAACATCAGAAGCAAAGAGGGTTATCTTGTTGTTGATAAACTCAAAACACTTGATGTTTTCAGTCTTCCAATATCCGAAACAATGCAGAAAATCATCAATAAGGCCGTAAACCTGAATGAAGGGAGCAGATATATCTTCAATAAGGCTATGCAGTATAAAACCACCCATAGCACACAGCTAACACACGCTTTTAGATATGTCTCTAATCACCTAGCCACCGAGAAGCTACAAAGCGAAGCGGGGAATATGTCAGCACACGGAACTAGAACCCTAATCAGGGAGTTCTTTTTTCTGAATGAAGACAAGGTTTTGTATAGCGTTGCAGAATCTTGTTTAACACACAGAGTAGGCAATAAAGTTACTCAGAGTTATATGCGAAATCAGTTCGCGTTGACTGAATACCGCAAAATAGCTATGCAGTTATGGAGCGACTTTTTAGATAACTGTAAACGAAAAGCCCACAGCCAATTATTGACAGATAATGCTTCAATGAAGCTTGAAGTGGTTTAGACTTTTGGGGAGTTCTGGAACCAAAGCGCAGACGTTCGACAGGTCAGGGAAGCTTCCCTGAATACTTTTTTGAAATAGTTCAGGGGATGAAACCCCGAAAAGAAAAAAGACCGGAGGAGCAATCCGGCCTTTGTTTTTGTTGATTTGAACCAATGATATTTACCGTACCAAACAGATTATATTATATCATCATCGCTGTTATTTTCTATTGTTTCAATTTGTGACTTTATATGCTCAAATTCCGCAGTTGTTACACAGCTAGGAAGCGTCATATCAGTGAAGTTTTGAAACATGGAATTAAGCTTCCCTGAAATCCTAGCAAGGTCACAGAGTTTGATTTGAAGGTCATTATCTAGGATTTGACAATAGGCCTTAAAGAATTTGAGAAGCTTCAAATACAGCACCTTATTGACAGTTATCATATCATTTAAGTTGTTGTCTTCCACATAGTTAATAATGTGATCTGTTATTGCCTTCATTGTCGGACTTACAGAACCTAATCTTGTAACGTCGTTAATGGTTAATTGTTCAGGGTTTAAATGCAGACGTTGACAATATCTAGTAATTGTCTTTTTGCTTACCTTCCCTATTGGCAAATGCGGATCTACTGTCATGCGAGAGACAGAAGGATCTACAAGTTCAAAAATGTCTGAAACGTTAAAAACGATTTGACCGTCAAAAGCTAATGAGTAATGTATCATTGTATGTTTTCCTTATTGGCCAATAGGGAATAGCAAATTATAGCGGGGCTTTCTCACGGCCCATATAACCGCACCTATTCAATATATTCAGTGCTTCCCTATTGATAAAGGATAAAAGATTTGAGAGAGAATATTAGACGAAGTTTGCTAGACTCAATCTAATGTTTATTATCCTAAATCATTTAAGCAGTAATTACAAGCAATCATCATCAAACTTTTTGCATACACTCAAAACTAAAACAATTTGATTAAACGATCAAAACTAAAACAATTTGATCACATAATTAGGATTAATAAATTTAATCTCTTTTAAACTAGTCAATCAATTGCACAAACGGAGTTATCAAAAATATTTATGATATTTCCGCATAAAGCAATAAATATATTTTTTATCTTGTAAACCGTTATGTTTTTTACGTATGGAGAATTAAACAATGAAAGAGACTAATAAATTCTGTTTTATCGAAGTTGTGCAGATGTTCGACAACACCTTGACTGTGGAGCAGATCAAGAACCTGAAAAAGGCCATTGTGGAAATATGCGCCGTAAAAGGTCAGGGAGTAATCAGGCAGTATAGGTTGATGAACTCACGGAATGAAAAAATAATCCCTCCATTATTGGTTAATCTTGTAGAAGTTTTGGGAAAGTCTGAAAAGAATCTCAAAAAGTTCTATCAGATAATGGCAGATTTAGTTATGGAAAAGGGCAACAAGTAACAGAGGAGATTTGAACAATGAAATTTAACAGACCGTTTTACGTAATTGACCAAAAACCAAACCTAGACGATCCAAAGAGTTTAAGGTTAAAGAATTGGAACAATACAGATATTGAAGCAACAGACAGATTTTTGATTTTGGAGAACTACATACAGCTTGATCTGTTTGCCACCAATTACCCGAACACGTGGAGTAAATCATCATGTTTTGAGATGTTATCTCAGAAGGATAACGAGTCAGGAGGATATACAATCGGTTTTTGTTGTCTTGATATTGACGATCAGAGGTTGAATGAAAAGAGTGATTTATATGATCCCGTTTTAAGTTTTTCCGGTTTTGACAAAAGGTTGCAAGCGTCCTGGGATATTACCAATGCTATTGTCGCAGAATTTACAACAGCTTATGGCAAGTTAAATTATGCACCGCTTTATATATGGCAGAGCAACAAGGGCTTCCACATTATAACGAGATTACCAGGGAAACATATTAAGCTGTTAGGTTCCAAAAAACTGAAATTCAAAGAGGAGTTTTTAAGGAAATACAATTTGCAAAATATAGCCGAGTTCATAGATGTAGATTTGTTGCAGCAACATCAAATTAAAAAACCGAAGGAACTATGCAAAATGGTTTTTGGTTTAGACTCAGATATTTTTAGCGGTCATGTAGGGACGATCCAAAAGGTTATAAACAGTAGTTCTTACGAATTGCCGGATCTTTGTGTTCCCTTCAAAGAGGAAAAAGAACCTTGTTTTGTGGACTATTCCGAGCATGAACACAGTTCACTCAATCAATACAGTTTTGCAAAGCTGTTACGTTATCTGAATTTGCCTATTAAATACGTTAATGGCAACGAGGTTAAAATCAAATGTCCATTCCATGATGAAAAAACGGCAAGTATGTGTATAGACCTTGAAAAGGGCTTGTTTAAATGTTTTGGTTGTGGAGCGTCAGGGAATATTTATCAGTTCTATGCAAAGTTCAGAGGATATGACACCAAACGAGACTATAAAACCATAAAATCAGAACTAGACTTAATTGCACAATAGGAGACGTGAACCGATGAACAAGGCAAGTAATACCGAAAAGAACGAAGCTTCCACCGTGGGGGCTTCCGAGTCAGGAGCAACCAAGAAGGCCACCAAGGGACGAAAAGTCAAAAAGACAGAGACGGCCGCCGGAGTTCCTGAAAAGCAGAAGGACACTAAAACAGTTCAGGGGAACAATCTTGATGAATCCATAAATAAAACAATGGAATTACAGAAAAGACCAAAAACCCTTAAAGAATTAAACCAGGAGTTTGGGTTGACTCTAGGAAGTTTAATCTATTCTGATTTATTAGCAAGTTTAAATGTCGAAGGCTTTTTTATTCCGTTCGATTTGAGAGAGAAGACAATAACAGAGGTATATAAACCTATCAGCGAATGGAGAAGATTTTTTGAAGATAAAAGCCAAACTTATGAGAGGTTATTTTTAGCAGTAAAAGCTACACTTTGCAAGTTTTGGAGCGTAGATGAAATTCAGAACAACAAAAAGAAAAATTTTAAACAGCAGATAATTAGACTGATAAATAATTTTAATTATTCAGACTGTTTGATGTTCCTAGAGTTTGCAGCAAACAGAGTTTTTATCAATAAGTCTAACGAGATTTTAAAACTTGATATGTGGGACACTAGCGGATATGCAAAAGTAAAATATAACCCGAAGTGGGTAGAAGATAAAACAGATGAAACGTTAAGCCGTTTAGGTTTTACCAAAGAGGAAGAGCCATATTTCCATGTAGTTGAGATTTACGATTATTTTGGGAAACCAATCGAAAATAAAATCTATAAAAAATATGAGTTTGAAGATTACCTCCCGTTCAATCCATTATTGGAACCTGAAAAGAGTTTGTATCACGGGGAGTTTTTTAATAATTTTATTCCACCGATTGACTACAGACAGCCGAAGTATTACGACCAAGAGACCAAAACGATGAAGGCAGATCCAACAATGGAAAAGCTGTTTGAATGTTTTAACAAACATCTTGATTTACTCGTAGGAAATGAAGCTGTTAAAAAACAATGGCTATTGCAGTATATAGCGCACCTGATACAGAAGCCCGCAGAGAAGCCATGCTTATATCTGATTTTCAGATCAGACGGAGGAACCGGGAAATCTATTGTCTCTGATATTTTGACGGGGCTAAACGGTGAACACAATTCTGTTACAGCTAATAACACCGAGCAATTAAACGGAACTTTTAACGATATAACGGTTAATCGAACGCTCATTATTTTTGAGGAAGTTGACCATATCAAAAAGGTTGAAAATACAGTAAAAGCCATTACCGGAGCACAGGGCAGATTATTGACCAATGAGAAAAATAAAAAGGCTTCAAAAACAAGAGTATTTACAAGAATAATGTTTTTTACCAATAAAGGGACAAGCTACAATCCCGATATTTGCGACCGTAGAACAGTCTTTTTTGATAGCGCAGTTGAACGGCATGAAGTTGAAACATTTTTTGCGGAGTATTCCAAACTTTACCGGAGCAACAAAGCGGAGTTCATAGATTATTTGAGAGAGTATCTAACCTTTATGGTTGACATCTCAGGTTTTAACGCTTTTATATTACCGGAG
Source organism: uncultured bacterium (assembly GCA_902760905.1). Taxonomy (GTDB): domain Bacteria; phylum Cyanobacteriota; class Vampirovibrionia; order Gastranaerophilales; family Gastranaerophilaceae; genus CAG-196. The sequence continues at coordinate 266 of CACWIL010000092.1, read as the reverse complement.
TTTATGACCGAAACAAAAAGGCTTGCAGTTCTGGAACAGCCGAGCGGCCTAGATGAATGTATTGCTTCCGGTTCTTATGAGTTCTGTTTGTGGTTTGAGGAAATACCAATGGCACTAAATAGAAGAGAAAAGATGAACGAAATAGATTACACCAATTTTATGAACGTCAGAAACGAAATTGAGGAAATCCACAGCAAGACGCTGCCCATGACACGACAAGAGGGCGGCGTATGGACGGTGACAACCGACCCGCTCAACCCCGACTC
>CACWIL010000091.1 GCA_902760905.1 uncultured bacterium | reverse complement strand
AAAGGTAATGCTTCAAAAAGAAGAAATGACGGTGGAAAGAAAAAAGACAAAGATTTCAACTCTAAAAAAGAAGATCAGGAAATGATTTCTCTTGAAAAAGCGGCTGCTCAAAAACATAAAAAGAAATCTCATAAAGAAGAAGCAGTTGAAGAAGTTAAATCACTGGTTGTAAATCAGGCAATGACTATTCAGGAGCTTGCAGATAAGATTCAGAAAACTCCAGCAGAAATTGTTAAATTCCTGATGTTCCAGGGAGTTATGGCAACTGTTAACCAGCTTATTGATGTTGATACAATTAAGAAAGTTTGTGCAGAATACGAACTGGAAGTGCTCGAAGAAGACTTTGATGCATTCATTGAAGAAGAAATGGAAAAAGAGCAAAAACAAAAAGCTCTTACAGAAGTAGATAAAAAACTTCTTAAAAAACGTGCACCTGTTGTTTCAATTATGGGTCACGTTGACCACGGTAAAACAACGTTGTTAGACTCTATTCGTGCTTCAAAACACAAAATTGTTGCAACTGAAGTCGGTGGTATTACTCAATCTATCGGGGCATATACAGTTTACCTTGATAACAAACACGAAAAGAAAATCGTATTTGTTGATACTCCCGGTCACGAAGCATTTACCGAGATGCGTGCAAGAGGTGCAAAGGCAACCGATATTGCAATTCTTGTTGTTGCAGCTGATGACGGTATAATGCCTCAGACAATTGAAGCGATAAATCACGCAAAAGCAGCTGATGTCCCTATTATCGTAGCAGTTAACAAGTGCGATAAACCGGGTGCAAATCCTGACAGAGTTCTGCAGCAGTTAACCGAACACGGACTTGTTCCGGAAGCATGGGGCGGTGAAACGATTACTGTTAACGTTTCTGCTCTTATGGGTGACGGTATTGATGAGTTGTTAGAATACATCTTACTTGTTGCAGAAGTTCAGGACCTTAAAGCTAATCCGAAAGCTAACGCATCAGGTGTTGTTATCGAAGCTAACTTAGATAAAGGTAAAGGACCTGTTGCAACACTTCTTGTACAAAACGGTACATTAAGAGCAGGTAACTGTGTTGTTGTAGGTACTGCCTGCGGTCGTGTCAGAGCACTGCTCTCAGACTCAGGCGAAAGAATTGTTAAGGCTGAACCTTCAACTCCTGTTGAGATTTTAGGTTTAACAGAGGTTCCTAATGCAGGTGACTATTTTGAAGTTGTTCAAAACGAAAAAGAAATGAAAGCTATTGTTGACAAGAGAAAAGAAAAAGAACGTGACAGACGTTTAGAAGCTATGCTTCCTGCTCATATGAGAAGAGAGGCCGGCGCAGCAGAGGATGATGTTCCGCATCTTAACCTTATCATTAAAGCTAACACTCACGGTTCAGCAGAAGCAGTGTCTCAGGCTATAGCTCAACTCGAATCAAAAGAAATTGTTACTAAGATTATTCACGTTGGTGTTGGTGATATCTCTGAAGCAGATGTTATGCTGGCTTCAGCATCTAATGCTTTAATACTCGGATTTACGGTTAAAGAAGATGCTAACGCTCTTGCAGCTGCCGAAAGAGAAGGCGTTACAATTAAGAAATACGATATCATCTACCAAATTCTTGAAGATATTGAACATACAATGATTTCTCTTCTTTCACCTGATGTTAAAGAAATTCAAACCGGTCAGGTTGAAATCAGACAAATATTTACTATCGGTAAAATACAGAAAATTGCAGGTTGTTATGTTACTGAAGGTAAAATTAGCAGAAATGATACTGCAACTATTTACCGTGACGGCAAAGAAATCTTTAAAGGTGCTGTTGACCAGCTCAAACGATTTAAAGATGATGTTAAAGAAGTTGCACAAGGGTTTGAATGTGGTCTTTCATTCGTTAAGTTTAATGACATTGCGGAAGGCGATATAGTTAAATTTACCACAACGGAAGAAGTCGAAAAAACAGAACTTGTATAAAAGCTAATCCGAATAAACAAATTTTTCTTTTCCGTTATCAAGTATTAATGCACATAAAGGCGATTGTGGATAGATTCCGCAACCCAGGTCAATGCCTATTTTATCAGGCAGTATATAAGGTGATTGAAAATTTGTATGCGCAAATATTATTTTTTGCGGAAGATTAAAAAAAGAATCAATAAAATTCCATCCTATGTAGAGAAGGTTCGTTTCATCCTGATCATCCAAAGGAATGCACGGGTTAATTCCTGCGTGCACAAAAAAGTATTTTTCAGTAAAGCAGTATAAATTAAGATTTCTGTAAAAATCTCCGTGGATTTTCATAATATTTTCATAGCTTCCGTAACTTTTTATTGTCGCAGGACCACCATAGTTTTCAAAAATCCATTTAAAGTATTTATCATTTTTAAGATTTAACATTGTATATTCTGAAGCACCTATAAGAAATATACACTGATTATGCTTCGATAATTCAATAACCCTGTCCACAACTTCTTTGGAATTTGGTCCACGGTCAATGTAATCTCCCAAAAATATAAAAATATCATCAGAGCGTATTCTGATTTTTGAAAGCAGGCTGTTTAGTTTTTTGAGCTCGCCATGAATACCGGCAACTGCAATATATCTTGACATTAAAAAGACCTCAAGAAGAATTATAACATATTTTATAAATCAACCTTTGATGTATCAACCAAATCAACAAGGCTAATTTCTAAAGCATTTGCTATCAAATCAAGAGTATCAATTGTCGGAGAACTCTCTCCTCGTTCAATTAAGCCAATTTGTTGCTTGCTGACCCCTGAACGAAATCCCAATTCTTCTTGAGATATACCAATTTTATTTCTTAATAATTTTATTTTTAAGCCAATTTTATTGCTTATTCGGTCAACTTTATTTGTCATAACATCTAATATATTAGACTATTGACAATACATATTCAATCTAATATAATAAAGCAACAGATACATTTATATATCTAAATCAAAAGGATACAATTATGAATATAGACACCGAACTTGCAGAGAATGTTTGTATTTTAGCAGACAGATTGAAATGTATTATTAAAATATTGTCTGAAAATCATTACAATACAGAAGAACAATTTGTTATTAAAAATCTGGCTGAAGAATTTGCATATAATATAAATGTTGAAACACAGAATATCTTTAATAAAAAAACAGAGTGCGCATAATTGCACACTCTGTTTTAGTTTTATAGACTTTGTGCTTTTTTATATTTACCCCTCTCCCACTGAGATATAGCAGCTTGTTCTCTTGTTTACGTAAGTTGTATGTAAGAGTTCATGTGCCTTATGAGAGTTTGGTTTTTCTAAGCGAGTTGCGTACAATTCTTTGATTTCAGGGTTTTCGTGAGATTTTCTCCATTCCCCAGTTTCATCATCTTTGTACAATCCCTGAGCACGAAGTTCCTTTATATTGGAATCGTTGCAGCTTTGTGGCTGACCGCCGCCGTTTATACAGCCTCCTGGGCAAGCCATTACTTCAAGTAATTGATAATCTGCTTTACCTTCTTTGATTTCTCTGATGCATTTTTCAGCTTCACGAAGTGTATTAACGATTTTAACTTTAATCTTTGTTCCTTTAAGATCAAGTTCAACTGTTTTAACACGTTTTGTTCCTCTCATATCGTCAATAACGACATTTTGAAGAGTTTCACCTGTTACAACTTCGTAAGCAGTTCTTGCAGCAGCTTCTGCAACACCGCCTGATACACCGAAGATTGTACCTGCACCTGTGTATTTACCGAACGGTGAATCAGGTTCTTCACCATCAAGAGCAGCAAAGTCGATACCAGCTTCTTTAATCATTCTGCCGAGTTCCTGAGTTGTGAGAACATAGTCAATTTCCTGTCTGCCGTCTGCCATCTTGAACTGTTCACGTTTAGCTTCGTATTTTTTAGCAGTACAAGGCATAATTGAAACGCTTACTAAGTTTTCAGAAGTAAATCCTTCGTGAGATTGAGGAACGTATTCTCTTATAATTGCACCCAACATACCTTGAGGTGACTTACAGGTAGATAAGTGATCAAGCATGTCAGGGTGTTGTGTTTCTAAGAATCTTACCCAGCCTGGACAACAAGAAGTAAATAGTGGTAATTTACCCCCGTTTTGAAGTCTGCCTAAGAACTCGTGAGCTTCTTCCATAATTGTTAAGTCTGCAGAGAAGTTTGTATCAAATACAAGATCAAAACCTATACGTCTTAAAGCCGCATTTATCTTTTTGGTTGCATTTACCCCCGGTTCAAGACCGAACATTTCACCTATTGCTACACGAACAGAAGGTGCAAACTGAGCAACAACTTTCTTTTCAGGATTGTTGATTGCTTTCCATACACCATCAAGCTGAGTGTCATTTATTGTGATTGCACCTGTCGGACATACAGCAGCGCACTGACCGCAGTTAATACATTCGCTGCTTCCTAAATCTCTGCCTGCCATGGGTTCAACAACTGTTTTGCTTCCGCGGTTAGCGAAACCTAAAACCTGCAATCCCTGATGTTCGTCACAAGCTCTTACACAAGCTCCGCAAAGAATACATTTGTTGTTATCACGGATTAATGCACATGAGCTTGCATCTTTTTTTACCATAACTTCACGCTGAGCATATTGTTTAACGTGTCTGATACCGTATTCTTCTGCGTATTTCTGAAGTTCGCATGCACCTGATTTTTCACAAGTTGTACACTCTCTGTCATGGTTAGCCAGAAGAAGTTCAAGTACCATTTTTCTGATATTTCTGACTTTTTGTGTGTTCAGATGAACTTTGATGTTTGCTTCAGGAGGCATTGTACAAGAAGAGTTAATCATTTTTCTTCCGTTAGGATATTCAACTTCCACAACGCACATTCTGCAGGCACCGAAAGATGTTAAGTCAGGTCTGTAACATAATGTAGGAACGTTCATGCCTGCTTTTCTAATTACTTCTAACAGGTTAGGTTCATTAGAAAATTCGACTTCCTTTCCTTCTATAAATAATGTTTTCTTTTCGTCTGTCATTTCTTTTTCCTTTTGTTTGGTGCAAATAATTGCACCCTACGTTACTAACTGGTCCCGTTATAGCTCCCTCGCCCTACGGGAGAGGGCTGGGGTGAGGGGGCAATTTTCATATTTACCCCTTACTTATAGCCTTGAACGGACAAGCATTCAGACAAGCTTCGCACTTAATACATTTAGACTGATCAATCTTGTGCGGATTCTTAACCGTTCCTTCAATTGCACCAACAGGGCAAGTTCTTGCGCACTTAGTACAACCTTTACATTTTTCAGGATCAATAGATATTTTCTTCATTGCGGTACAAACGCCTGCCGGACATTTGTGATCACGAATGTGAGCAATATATTCATCCTTAAAGTATTTCAAAGTTGAAAGAACAGGGTTCGGAGCTGTTTTACCAAGACCGCATAAAGAACCGTCTTTAACTGTTAAAGCTAATTGTTCAAGTCTGTCGAGGTCTTCCATTTCCCCTTTACCTGCAACGATTTTTTCTAGGATTTTAAGTAAGTTCTTGGTACCTTCACGGCAAGGTACACATTTACCGCAAGACTCGTTCTTTGTAAAGTTCATGAAGAATCTTGCAACTTCAACCATACAGGTATCTTCAGCCATAACAACAAGACCGCCTGAACCAACCATTGCGCCTGCTTTGATTAATGAATCATAATCCATTGATATATCAAGGTGTTCTTCTGTTAAACAGCCGCCTGAAGGTCCGCCGATTTGTACGGCTTTGAACTTCTTACCGCCTCTGATTCCGCCTCCGATATCAAATATGATTTGTCTTAAAGTTGTACCCATAGGAATGCGGTAATGCACCTATGGCATATACAACTGAAAGAGGGGTTAAAGTTGTACCCATTGGAACTTCAATAAGACCTGTGTTATTTACTTCACCTGTAAGAGCGAATGTTTTTGTACCCTTAGATGTTTCACAACCCATAGAAGAGAACCATTCTGCACCGTTAAGGATAATCAAAGGTACGTTTGCAAGAGTTTCTACGTTGTTAATTAAAGTAGGTCTTCCGAATAAACCTTTGTTTGCAGGGAACGGCGGTTTTGGACGAGGCATACCTCTTTCACCTTCGATTGATGCGATAAGAGCTGTTTCTTCACCGCAAACAAATGCGCCTGCACCTTCTTTAATATGAACTGTAAATGAGAAATCGCTTCCCATAATGTTTTTGCCTAAGAAGTTCTTTTCTTCAGCATCAGCAATAGCTTTTCTTAAACGTTTGATTGCAAGCGGATATTCAGCACGAACATAAATATATGCTTCATCTGCACCGATTGCAAAACCTGCAATTGCCATACCTTCTAACAGTTTGTGAGGGTCACCTTCCATAACTGAACGATCCATAAATGCACCCGGGTCACCTTCGTCACCGTTACATACTACATAAGATTTTCCGCCTCTGTTAGCTGCGGTGAACTTCCATTTCATACCGGTTGGAAAGCCTCCGCCTCCTCTTCCTCTCAAACCTGATTTTGTAATTGTATCAATAACTCCGTCAGGATTATTTTCTGTAATAACTTTTGCTAAAGCTTCGTACCCTCTTACAGAGATAGCTTCTTCTATTGATTCTGCGTTAATCTTACCGCAGTTTTTAAGAGCTGTACGTGTTTGTTTTGCATAGAAGTTAATATCGTCATTTTTGTGAACAGGTTCACCGGTTTTAGGGTCTTTGTATAAAAGTCTTTCAACAGGCTGACCGTTTTTGATATGACTTTCAAAAATTTCTTCTACATCTTCAACGTGTACTTTAACATAAGTAACGTGTTTTTCAGGAATAATAACAAGAACACCCTGTTCGCAGAAACCATGGCAGCCGGTCGGAACAATTGTCATTTTGTCATAATCCGTAAGAGTTGAAACATTAGCGCCTAACTCTCTGAATTTTTCAATAACTTTTAGTGAGCCGTTTGCAACACAACCGGTACCAGCGCATACAAGAACTCTTAAACCTTGTTCTTTAATATGTTCCTGAGCTTTCTTTTGTTCTTCAATAATATCTATTTTTAAAGTCATTATGCAATGCCCTCCTCTTTCATAAGTGTATCAAGAATTGTGCTTATAGCATCAGAGGTCATTTGCGGATATACTTTATCGTTAATTACGCAAACAGGTGCAAGACCGCAGGCGCCCAAACAGCTTACTATTTCTAATGAGAACAAGCCGTTATCACAGGTTGTTTGTCCGTCTTTCAGTTTTAATTTGTTTTTAATAGCATTCAATACCGGCATTGAACCACGAACGTGGCAAGCTGTACCGTCGCAAACTTTGATTTCATATTTACCTTTTGGCTCTAATGAAAACTGTGCGTAAAATGTTGCAACACCGTAAACGGTAGCCGGTGAAAGTCCGTCAACATGCTCTCCGATATAAGTCATTGCTTCTTCGGGGAGGTATCTGAAAACTTCCTGAACCTTTTGCAACATAGCGATTAAGTACGATTTTTTGTACTCAAATGATTTCAAGATGTCATCAATAACCCTGAAATCAATACTCTCTTTTGTTGTTTCAGTCATTTATTTTCTCCTACATTCCAGAATATAATATATTAAGACACAATAATAATATATCATAGAGAAAAAATAGTGACAACCCACCTTATATATGATAAAAACGCTTATAAATAGTGACAAAACGTCACGATTTTATGATTTTAATTTCTCAATTTTTGTAAAAATGACAGGATAAATCAGGGTTACCAAGAGTCCTGCAAAAAGCATTGATGTTACTGCTATTGATATATCTACACCCACTAATATAACGTGGTTTACTATATACTTTAACATCATAACGGTTATAATACTTCCGATAATTCCTCTTACAATACGGGATTTAACAGAAGATTGCTTCGGCTCAAACGGAAAAAATCTTCTGCACAAAAAGCATCCGTTTATTAAACCCAATACGTATGAATATACAGCAAAAGTCAGATAAATTGACTTTTTCGGGTCAACAAGAAGCTGCCCGTCTACGTAATCCATTCGGTATGAGCTGAAATAACTTATGTATATAAGCGCTAAAACAGAAAGTATATTAATAATTCCTGCAAGGTATAAATACCGGTTAACGTTTTTCTCAGCCCAATTTATTATTCGGTCAATGGCAAAAACAAGAATTAACCCAATTGCAAACCCTGATAAAACATCCTGTGGAGTATGAACGCCGAGCCACATTCTTGAAAACCCTACCAGTAAAATAAGACTGATAAAAAGCAAACAAACAGTGATTCTTTTTCTTTGAAGGAATGCAACACCACCTAAGACAGAAGAACTCATAGCAGAGTGTCCGCTCGGACAAGAATATCCTTTTGCAAAAGGAACCGCAAGCTCTGAAGGATGTATTTTGTCACTCAATACCCACGGACGATAAACACAAGCAATCATTTTTAGTAAATGAGATATTAAAACGTTTATTCCTTCAAGTGAAAATAAATACATTCCCGCTTTAAAATCTATACACCAATATACAATTGCACAAATTAGTGTCGGAAGCCAATACTCACCAAAAATGGTTACTGACAAAAAGAACTTATCAAAGGCTTCAAAATGTCCTATTCTTAAATTCTGTAAAAAAAGCAAAAAATCTATCTGCGGATTAATCCACTCAGGACTTGATAAAACATCTATCATAAATTTATTTTCCTCATATTGTTATTTAATGTTGTTTTTAGTGATTATATCAAATATTTTTTCTGCTAACAACTTATAATTATTATATTAAAAATTTATTGAATAGAAAAATCTTTACCAGAAATGGTGTTACATAAAATTCTTGTGATATAATATACTTATGAAGAGGTTAATTACTAACCGTTTTAAAAAATTAATATAGCCGAGATTCAGATATTTTGGGTAAGGAGATACATTTATGCCTATTAAGGTAGATAATATAATGTGCACACATGTGCGTGCAAGTAAAAGTGGAATGCTGTTCAAAAAAGGGAATGCGTTACGTGAAAAGGTTTCAGCTAAAGATTGTAATATATTAAATGATACTCATTTCAATTCTTTGCAGACTTTAGTTATAAAAATTCTAAACAAGATGAATCCTATTTTGAACAAACACCCTAAAGTCAGTAATAAAATAATGACACTAAGTGAAAAATTTTTTAGAGAATCTGAAAGCTTGAAATAATCCGGAATAATATTTGTTTAATACTTTAAAACAATGTTACAGTAAAATATTGTCATTCTGAACCCAATAATAATTTAGGGGTGAAGAATCCCTATAACTTATATTTTAAAGAGATTCTTCGGGATTAAATTACTATTCCCCTCAGAATGACAGGATTATAACAATATTACTGTAAAATAGTATATAATTCCCTAAAATTTTATCAGATTATTTATGTTATTATTAAATAATGATAAATGTTGATTTAGATGAATTTCGCAAGATAATGGCAAGCGGTAATATAGTAGAAGGTAAAATGCTTAGTGTGTTTCATATTTTGGCACAGGAAGCTTTAAAGATTACCATGGAGTTAAACAACAAATATCACACTCCGGAAGAAATTGTTGATTTGTTTTCCGAACTGACAGGTTCAGATGTAGATAAGTCATTCAGGCTTTTTCCTCCTTTTTATACTGACTGCGGTAAGAATATAAAAGTCGGGAAAAATGTTTTTATAAATGCCTGCTGTAAATTTCAGGACCAGGGCGGAATAGAGATCGGAAATGGGGTTTTAATAGGACATAATGTTACGCTTGCAACATTAAACCATGATGAAAGGCCTGATTACAGGCAGAATATTTATCCAAAACCTATAAAAATCGGTAATAATGTTTGGATAGGCTCAAATGCAACGATACTGCAGGGCGTAACAATTGGCGATGGCGCAATAATCGGAGCAAATGCAGTAGTTACCCGTGATGTTCCCGAAAATACGGTAGCAGCGGGTGTACCTGCAAAAATAATAAGAAAGATATAG
>CACWIL010000090.1 GCA_902760905.1 uncultured bacterium | reverse complement strand
TTCGTAGGTCAGGCACTGCCTGACAATAACTAGAAATAAAAGTTTTTGTCAAGCAATGCTTGACCTACAATTTTGAGATTCTCAATATCTCTGTTCTTTTTTCTCAAACCGACTGTTATTTTACAGTTGGTCGGAAGTTTAATAAAGTGGTAAAATCAAACTACTCCAAAAGATACTTTTTTAGTAGTAGGTTGGGCATACTTGCCCAACACCACTAAATTCTAGCGATTGAGAATCTGAAAATCAAACTGCTCCAAAAGTGACTTTCTTTGCACTTTTTTACTCAATTTTTGCACTATTCTTGCACCCTTTTACACATAATTGCACACAAAAGTTATTGTTGGGCAAGTATGCCCAACCTACAAACTAGAAATAAAAGTTTTTGTCAAGCAATGCTTGACCTACAATTTTGAAATTCTCAATATCTCTGTTCTTTTTTCTCAAACCGACTGTTATTTTATAATGTAACAAATACTTAACAAAATAAAAAAAACAAGTCAATTTCTAAATAGCATTTGTTTTTATATACCTGTGTGTAAAACTTAGGTGTGTGTATGAATATAAAATCAAACATTTTATCTCCGGCTTTTGGAAGAAAACTTACAACATCTGAAGAAAAAGAATATGCCGAAACATTAAAAAACGGCAGGAATAAACTTAGTGGTGGAAATAGCAATACGTCACTAATTATGCCTTCTTCATCATTACCGCAATTATCTTCTAACAATACAGGCGTTGGTAATATTGCAACAGAAGAAAGTCAAAAGTTTTTTGATTTTGCTAAAAAATATTGGGGTATCAATGAAGTACAATTACTACCGGTAGGACAATATCATTCTTCTTATGGGGAATATCCTATTTATTCAGGTACATCTATGGACCTGGGTAATCATTTGATTGATGTAAAATCTATTTTACCAAAAGAAGAATTTGATAAAATCGTTAATAATAACAATTTAAAAGACAGAGTTAATTTTTCTAATGTTGTTGACTTTAGTTCTGTACAGGAAAAAGCAATAAAAAATCTATATGAATCTATTCCTGAAGAATTAAAAAAAGAATTTGAAACCTATAAAACAGAAAACTCTAAATTACTGGAAAGCAAAGGTATTTTCAGAGCATTAACCGAAATTAATAATACTGCTGATTTTAATTATTGGAATGATTTAGACAAAAATCTTTTTAATGAGGACATTATAAGTGTTGAACAAAGAGAAAAAAGAATAAAAGAAGTGTATGCACAAAAAAGTAAAACTATAGATTTTTACAAATTTAAGCAATTCTTAGCAGAAAAAAGTCTTAAAAAAGCAAAAGCAGATTTAAATGCAAAAGGAATAAAATTAAGTGGAGATGTGCCGTGTAGTATGTCTTTTGATGAAGTTTGGTCTCATCCTAAAGCATTCGTAAAAGATGCTACTATCGGCTGGGATTTACCGGCTCTTAATTATGAATCACCAGAAGCTGAGAAGTTAATCAGAGAAAAATTTAATATTTATGCAAAAAGATTTGACGGACTTAGAGTGGATGCAGCCTGGTCTTATATATCACCTGTTGTAAAAAATAATAAAACAGGTGAAACAACTCATAAAAACTACTGCGATAAAATCTTTAAAATTATTGAAGATGAAATTAAAAAGGTAAAAGGAAATGACTTTGATTTAAAAAATATAAAATACGAGTTTGCAGCCGGTCCTGAAGTTTTTAATATTTTTGACGGCAACACTCTGAAACCGTACGTAAAAGACAGAGTAAAAATATATACTTCAGATTACATATCAAATGACTGGGGGTCTGTCGATAATTTTGTGAATACACGCGGTTGGTCAAAAGATAGTTTTATGCTTGGGATGACTAATCACGATTCAGATATTATTAAACCCTCTGAAACTCAGATTGAAACATTAAGTTCTATTTTAAAAATACCTAAAGAAAAATTACAAACTTCATCAGAATTTTTGAAAGCAAAATTTGCCGAACCGATGTCAGCAAAAAATATGATGTTATTCTTTATGAATACTTTGGGAATGGAAGGAAGATACAAAGATAATCCGGATAAAACTCTTAATTATACAGCAAAAGTACCTGAAAATTATGAAGATTTTTACCACAATGCTTTGAAAAACGGAAAAGGTTTTAATCCTATGGATGCCCTGGAAAAACAATTTGTAGCACAGGGACTGAATAAAACGGAACCAAAACTTTACAGGAAAATTGTTAAATACAGAGATATTTTAGAAGATAAAACGTCTGAAACTCAAAAAATTCCATATTTGAAATATTGTACAATAGCACTCGGTATTGGAGCATTGTTATACGGCATTTATAGACTTTCTTATCAACACCGGCAAAAACAAAATACATAAATTATATAAAATAAAACAATAATTATTATTTTCTACAAAAACAATTTCATACAGTTTTACACTTGTTTTTTACAACTTAATTTATGAATAAATATAGTAATTGAATTTTTCCGACTTCTTAATAAAACCATTTTTCTCATAAAAATTGATAACATATTTTGAAGATAAAGGACAACAAGACAGTTTATTATAAACTTGTTTCAAAGAATCCAGCATAGCGGTACCGATACCTTTATATTCCTGCTCACTGGCATATATATACTGCGGATTTACTTCAAAATGTTCTATAAATGTATAGTTGTCATCATTTGGAGATACATGAACAAGCCCAAGAATTTTATCGCTGTTTAAATTATTGTAATTTGATTTCTGAGTCGTTAAAGCATAAATCTTGTGGTTTTTATAATAATTACTGCCATTTCTTAACGCACAAGCTGCATGATAAATATTAGAAGTAAATTTGCCATACATCCAATATTTTGCAACTTCGCTTAAAGCTTTTATGTCATCAGTATTTGACGAATCAATCTCAACAAAAGAAGCACTTTGTCTCTCATAACAGGAGGGATAACAACCTTCAATAAGCTTTCCTAAGTCAGATTTATTAATTAACTTTGCTCTGAATGATATATTATTTACTGCACAAACTTTCATTACTTTAATTATAAAAACCGTAAATAAAAAATTTGCTCATCATATAATGTTTAATAAATTTAAGCACAGCATTAATTATAAATTCTTAAACAAAACCTAATTATTAACGCTGCTTGCGCCTGAAACAATTTCAACAATTTCGTTAGTAATTGCAGCCTGACGTACCTTATTATAATCAACAGTAAGATTATTTATCATCTCTTCAGCATTATTAGATGCTGCTGACATTGCCGTCATTCTTGATGCAAGTTCACTCGCATTGGCTTCTAAAAGGGCCTGATAAATTGAGTTTGTAATATACATTGGTACAAGTTGCTGTAATATGGCATGGGGTGATGGTTCAAACATCATTAACGGATCAACATCTTTTGCATCACCTTTTTCTACTTTGACGGGTAAAATTTCCCAAGCTACAACACTATACGACATCATATTATTAAAATGTGTAGTAATTAAATCTATTCTGTCAAGTTCCCCTTTAACAAAATCTTCTGCCAAATCTTCTGCGATAAGAGTTGCAGCAGTAGCTGTAGGATCGTTAGCAACTGCAGAATATCCTTTTTTGAGAACAAAATCGCTATTCTTTTTGTTCTTAAAAGCAGATATCGCCTTTAAACCTACAGGGTAAATATATGTCTTAATACCATTTGCATTATTTTCTTTTATTCGTTTGAATGCTGCTTTTATAATGTTTGCATTATACGCACCTGCCAAACCTTTGTTAGAAGTAATAACAAGAAGCCCTTCAGCCTTTACCTCTCTTGGTTTAATCAGTTCAGCATAATTATCCAGAGCACGTTCCAATTTTAAACCATGAGAAGAATACTCGTTAACTGTTGCTAACATCTTCCTGAAAAGATGCAAAAGTTCATCAGAAAACGGTCTTGCTGCCTTTACAGTATATTCAGCCTTTTTAACCTTTGCAGCTGCAACCATTTTCATCGCTTTTGTAATCTTCTTAGTGTTCTGAACACTGTTTATTCTGCTTTTTATGTCTTTTAAGTTTGGCATATTCTATTCCTTTCCCCTCTCCGTTTATTTACCCCGGAGGAGAGAGTAGAGTGAGGTGTTAACCTGCACCCAAATTATTTAATTTTCAATTTGTGGTGCAAATAATTGCACCCTACTTACTTATTAGTATTAGTAATTATCTCTATATTCTGTTTTGCAATATTTATCGTGTGTTGCTTCCCACTTTGATTGATATTGTTCAGGAGATAAGTCTTTTATATCATTAATGTACGATTTGAAAATATTTTTAGGCATGTTACAATTATCAACTTGATATTTTAGACCGGTTTCTGATTGAATAGGAGACACTAACTGAGATTGACAGATATTATTTTTGATTCCGAAAACCGTAATAAAAAACGGATAATTACCGCTTACACAATTACTTAATTTTTCAAAATATTCATTTTGCTCTTTTTGAGCTTTTTTCATTGCATCATCATAGTTTTGTTTATCAGCAAGACAAAAAGAAGGAGCTGCAAGCAACAATATGAATATAATTAATAATACCCTGTTTCTCATTAAATTACCTTTTTTGCTTTTGGTGCGGCACACCGCACCATGCAAATTATATTATTATAGACGTCCTGAATCCTTTACAGAGTTTTTCCGTAATCTTCAAGTTTTTCTCTTAATAACTTCATATCATCTTCTGAAAGCTTAGCACCATCATTAAGAGCTTTTGAAAGTTCCGGCAAATTTGCTTCAAAGTATTCAAACCAACCATTTTTGTATGAAGTAATATTTTTATCATCTACACCATCTAAGAAACCTTCGTTTGCTGCAAACAGGATTGTTACCTGCTGAGCGACAGTAAGCGGCTTATATTGAGGTTGTTTTAAAACTTCAGTAAGCTTTTGTCCTCTGAGCAATTGTTTCTTTGTTGCAGGATCAAGGTCTGATGCAAACTGTGCAAATGCTTCAAGTTCTCTGAATTGAGCAAGGTCTAAACGAAGCTTACCGGCAACTTGTTTAATACCTTTAGTTTGCGCAGCACCACCTACACGTGATACAGATATACCGGCGTTAATTGCGGGTCTTACACCTGAGTTAAACAATGCTGATTCCAGGAATATCTGACCATCCGTAATAGAAATTACGTTTGTCGGAATATAAGCGGAAACGTCACCGGCCTGTGTTTCAATAATCGGTAATGCCGTAATACTTCCGCCGCCAAGCTCATCATTAAGTTTAACAGCTCTTTCCAAAAGTCTTGAGTGAAGATAGAATACATCACCAGGGTACGCTTCACGTCCCGGCGGTCTTTTAAGAAGCAAACTCATTGCACGATATGCCTGAGCGTGCTTAGTTAAATCATCATATACAATAAGAACATGTTTTCCCTGTTCCATAAACTCTTCTGCTATAGCAACACCTGCGAACGGTGCTATATATTGTAACGGAGCTGGCTCATTTGCTGTTGAAGCAACAATGATTGAATATTCCATTGCACCGTGTTTTTCTAAAGTTTTGGCAATTTGAGCAACTGTAGATGCTTTCTGACCAATAGCAACATAAATACAAATTACGTCACCACCCTTTTGATTAATAATTGTATCAATCGCAACTGCAGTTTTACCTGTCTGACGGTCACCAATAATTAACTCACGCTGTCCTCTGCCAATCGGAGTCAAAGCATCTATAGCTGTTAGTCCGGTCTGAAGAGGCTGATGTACAGATTTTCTTGCTACTATACCCGGAGCAACTCTTTCTATAGGTCGGGTTTTATCTGAAACGATATCACCTTTACCATCAATCGGACGACCGGTCGGGTTAACAATTCTG
>CACWIL010000089.1 GCA_902760905.1 uncultured bacterium | reverse complement strand
GGAAAAATTACAGTCAATTCAAAGACATACACCAGAAGCGTCAACCTAAATGACGAACTAAAACCGATCACAATTGCAAAGGTTACAACAAAGCCGATAACAACTTCATACTATTCCGAAGCCAAACTAAACATCAAATTAGTGAACACACTTACAAAGCAACCTATAAAATATTCTGTAATAACCATAAAGGCATTTACCGGCAAAAAATACAAATATTATGAGGTTAGAACAAACAAGAATGGAATCGCTTCATTCAGTGCATCTGTCCTTAATGCAGGAACCCACAAAATTGAAATCACATCTGATTTTGGCGTGTGCAACATTCCAAAAACTACCACAACAGCCAAGATTATAAAGGCCAAAACCATAACAAAAGCTCCGAAAGTGGTTGGAAAATACAAGAAATCCAAGCTCTTCAAGGTTTCTGTAAAAAACAAGGCAAGCAAAAAAGCTGCCAAATATGTAGTTTTAAATCTTAAAATCGGCAAAAAAGTATACAAAATCAAAACCAACGCAAAAGGCATAGCTAAATTCAACATCAAAAATGTAGGCTATGGAAAACACAGCGTTGCAATCACATCAGCAAACACAAACTACATAGTTTCAGCAAGAAGTACAATCACCATAAGATAGGGATTTTTTAAAATCTCTATTTTTTCTTATTTTTTAAGATAAATAACTTATTAAAACTATTTTTTAAAACAAACTTATTTTTACTCTAATTGATGAATAATAAGTTCATACAATCATTAAAACGATGCAAGTAAGCACTTACACTCGAAAAGCTTTATATAACTCATGAATCAATACTATAATTGTCTAAAATTAATAATTTTAGATGACTCCAAAAATAAATTTAAAATATGAACTACGGGATTAGGATTATCATCAAAAAAATAAGCTTTGCTGCCCCCAACAGCATTGTTCAACTCCCAACATGAATAATTCTAATCCGTTATCCACCCGAAACACGAAGATATCTCACTAAATTGTCAAAGATAATATGATTGATATTAAACGGGCAAACACGGGTTCAAATGAACTAAACGCATAAGGAATAAAAATTCCTTATTTTTTCTCCCTTTTTTTAAAAGATCCTCATTTACATGATAAGATACTTTTCCATATTTTATAAAATGTTGATAATTGCAACAATCAAAAGAATTCAAAAAAAAATTCGAAGCTACGGCAGTGCAACTTCGAACTTCAAGGTTTTTTCACGACTTGTTAATCAGTCATTATTATATAACTATTTCATGACATATAAATTAGGTGGTTGCACAAAAACCGAAAAATTGTAAAAAATCAATGGAAAACCGAAAAACATTATATAAGATTAAATTGATAATATACAACTAATGATTAAAATAGACAAAAAAGAACTAATATTCATTGGAGTGATAATTATCGTTGTTGCTGCAATAGCCGCTTTCACTGCAGCTCCAGGCAATGCAAAAGACACCGAGATTTCCATTCTCGGAGACGGCGTTGTTGGTGATAATGGTACTGTCTATATCAAATTGACCAATGGTGAAAAGGCAGCTTTAAGCGGTAAAACGCTCCATGTTAAAATTACCGGGAAAAACGACAAAGTTGTATATGACAATTCAATAAAGACTCATGCAACTGGAGTAGGAATCGTCAAACTGAAAAATATGAGTTCTGGAGATTACAAAATCACAGTAACCTTTGACGGTGATGCAAACAATACTGCGAAAAGCGTTTCACAAAAGCTAAAAGTCAAGTCAGGTTACGTTCAAGAAGATGTAGACAACAGCACTCTATTTACACCTGCTGAACTGGCTGAAATCGAAAGAACCGAATCAGATTCAGCATCATCAGACGTATCTTCATCAGATTCATACTCAGACTCAAATTCATACAGTAATTCAGATTCACAGTCATCCGATGACACCAGTTCAAGCAGTGATGAAGGTGACGGCGGTTTGATTGATGAAAACGGTAATGAAGTTGAGGAAGTAATTGATGAAGACGGACACGTCGTGAATTCACCGGAAACGTAGCAAATTAAAAAAAAATAAAGTTCATTGAAACTTTATTTTAAATTCTTTTTTTTAAAAAACAATTATAATTTAAAGCCTGTGCCGATATACTGGGCAACATCACGGCCAGTGTTATCTGAAATATCCACATTAACTATTGATGATGTTCTTCCGCTTTTTCTGCAGGTTGCACGTGCAATCAGCTTATCACCTTTAGGAGCTGATAGATAATGTATATCCACCTGTTGGGCAACAGTCGGTTGATGTATCTGATTTGAGAGTACCGCAAAAGCAAAATCGGCAAGCGTGAATATTACACCCCCCATTACTCCTCCGTAAGCGTTTTTGTGATTGTCGTTTACCTCCAAAGAGCAGATTGCCTCGGTTTCTGAGATTTCATCCAAAACGATTCCGGTATCAACTGCAAATTTATCCTTGTAAAAAAATTCTCTTGCGCTTTCAATGTTGTCGAAATTAGCCATTTATTTCACCAAGTATCATATATAGTTCATGAAATACTTATAGTTTTTGAACACATATTCAATGGCGGGAGAGATATGGAATCAGCCATACTACAACAATGGATATGAGGCAGGATATGATAACGCTTGGAGGATAGAACAGATACCCCACAACCATTCCAGCTCCTACAATGACTAATGTGGAAATGAACTGGAAATTGTTGTTCAATGCCAACACAAGGGCAATGTTTGCCGGATCAACTCTCTTCAGAGCGTTGGCAGTCAGGATGGATATCAGCGCCACAACAATGAAGTCAATACCGTAGCATGCCTGTGCCACAAAGGAATAAAAGTTATGAGAAACAAAGAAGGACAGATACGGAATCAATGACAAAACGAACATTGATGCTGCTGTCAACCAAATAACCTTATAATCTATCCTATTAACTATGCCGAACAGGTTATTGTTATAGTTCCAATAGTTAAAGCAAACTATGAAGCTAACCACATAGGCAAAAAACTCCAATTTCAAATCAAATAAAGCCTGCCAGGACCCGTTGAAAGCCATACCTATCTCAAGCACAAGGACTGTTAAAATTATTGCCACAATGGCATCGAAGAGAGCCTCAAATCTCTCGCTGTTTTCAACTTCCGATTTTGTAAATAATGCGATGAAAAACCAGTATAGCGTTGCAAGAATACATGAAATGTATACTCCCTGAGTATATACTGTATAGGTCATCACATAACCTGTCAGAATGAAGAGTATAGGAATGTAACGCTTGAAATCAGTCAGGTCAATCTTTTTGAGCTCTTCATTGTATGGATTTGCACGGATGATCAGGTAGGTCGAGAGGTTGTAGCAGATGTTTGTCGCCAAAAACAGCAGCCCGAACATTGTCTGGGCAGGAATTGAATTGGGATAAAGGGATACCCATGATGCAAAATACGGAACAAGAGAAATAATGAATATCAAAACTCCGTAAACCAGTACAACCCGATTGTTTATCTCGTCAACCATCATAAAGAGATTATGGTCATTATACCATGTATTGAATATAATCAGAAAGCAGACGGCATATGTCATATAACTTCTGTTCAGCATCAAAACGGAACCCCATGTTGCATCTGCCGGCTGGGACAGCTTCAGGACGAGAACTGTAATGATGATTGCAAGAATCGCATCAAGAAATGTTTCAAACCTGTTGGTCTTCATGTTTAAGTATTCTGTTTTTCATGATAGATATATCTTAATAATTTTCCCTATCAAAATGCTTGATTTTACGATGAAAGTAATACCTATGCATCATGAAAAGTACAATAATTATTACTCGAACAATTAAGAATATAAGGTTTGCATGCAACATATAACACAAATCAGCTATCCATGTATATCGCTTGAAATAAAAACACCCAAGTCTGCATCAGACAAGTACCTTGAATGACTCCCACAGAAGATAGACCGCCCCGGCAATTATAAGGACGGCAAATATTTTAGGAAAGTATTCTGCCTTTGAAAGCATCCTTTCCATATTGATTCTAGACAATGCAAAGCCCAGAACAAACAGGGTCATGCCAAACCCGGCACAATACAAAATCAGATTCAGCACAGCATACATTGCGCTGTTTGAGCTTACAAGCAAAGTTATAAGAGAAATCAAATATGCCCCATAGCATGGAGCCCATGAAATTGATGTTATAAGACCCAATGCAAATGATCCTGCAAATCCGTCGCTGCTTTTGGGCAACTTCACGGCAAAATTAAATGAATAGCCAGTAAGCATCATGATTCCTATAGCCAAAAGCAAAATCGCAGCCAGTATCCTGACGTAAAACATGTAGCTAAAGATTAAAGAGGTAAAAAAGCCGGTCAATACAATTATGAGCGCAAAAACACTTATGAATCCCAATATGAATGAGAATATTTCGCCTTTTGATTTGCTTTTCAGGCCAAATGCGACAAATATCGGAATTATCGGAAGGATGCATGGAGACAATATAGAAATTACTCCAGTAAAAAAAGAAACAAAGGGGAGGATTTCCATTCTAAATCTCCTTCAATTCCTTAAGGAAATCGTTGCTGTTCACATAGCCTTCAATTTTATGAATCTCCTTTCCGGAAGGGTCTAAAAATACCATAGTCGGAGTTCCGAAAACATTATGCTTTTTGGCAACGTCAGGATTCTTGTTGATATCCACCAAAAGAACAATGTACTTTCCATTCAGTTCCTTTTGAACATCCCCATTGCTTAAAACATCCTTTTTCAGCATGTCGCAGTATGCGCAGCTGTCCTGATCAAAAATCATGACCACTGTTTTATTTTCACTTTGTGACGCTTTCAATGCTCCATCAACATCAGTTGTAATGTTCAAGCCCTGAATTTTAGAATCATCATAATCAAGAGCACAAACGGCTGATGTCATTGCAACAAAACAGATTGCCATAACAATCAAAAATTTCTTCATGGTAAGACTTTTAAAGTAAGCATTAATAAAATTTTTGAAATATCCTCCATGACAAATGGAATCACTGCTGAAAATCGCAAGTTCCAAATAGAAAAAAATATCATCGCAAGACACCGAAAAATCAGGAAAAAGCAGTTATATGCACTTTTGATAAGTATTAAAAGCGGTATCGGTGCAGGTGCAAGCTCTTTAATTTCTATAAGTATTGTTGGTGCTGAAGACCATGAACGCACAAATAATATCTGTCTTCATGCGATGTTATTAGGAGGAATATTATCTATTATCCCTGCAATTTTAGTCTTATTTTATTTGAAACCTATTTTAATATTTGTAGGGAAGGAGATGTTCTTAGTTATGCAATAGATTATTGTTATATCATATTTTTATTCCTATTTGCCATTATATTCTCAAATATTGAATCATCTTTCTTTAGAGCCGAAGGTAATGCAAAAAGAGCAACACGGGCAGTGTTTTTAAGTGCCTTTTTAAATGTAATATTAGACCCCATATTTATTTATACCTTAAATTTAGGAATGAAAGGTGCTGCGCTATCAACAGTAGATCATTACTGCTACAGTTAGTATTTGCATATTTATTCTGTTTTATTTTTAGATGAGGTATAAATGGAATATATGCCAGTATAATATTTGGAACTGCCATAGGTTCATTAATTGGATACATATGGGCTAAAATATATATTATAAACAAATTAGAAAAAAAAACACATTAAATCTGTTCATGAAATTATTGACCATATAGGAAAAAAATAAAAATGGTCGTAGGTAAAAGTATTTTTTTACCTACTTAATTATTCCGAGTTTTTTGGCAGTTTTGTAGTCAACTTTTCCTGTCACTTTAAGGACCTTGTCGTTTTGGAACTTTTTGACAGCCATGACTGTGTAGTCCCAGTTTGTTTTTCAAAGCCCTTTGGATTTTTTTGACGACTGCACTGTTTTTGCTTCCCTTGGAAACTGTCTTGAATGCAGATATGACCTTGATTTTAGAAGTTTTGGTCAGCTTATTGTAGTATCCGTTTCCTTTATATGAAACTGCAACCTTGAAAGTGCCTATTTTATTTAATTTGCTGATTTTAAAGATTGCTTTTCCGTTTGCATTGGTTGTGGCATAATAGTTAACTCCGCCAACCCTTAAACGAACTTGAGTATTCCTGATTGCTTTACCAGCATTGTCTTTTAAAATGACTGCAAACGCCTTGACTTTAACATTTAACTTGTAAGTTCTCTGATGAATAACCATTTTAGGATTTGCCTTTTTAACAGTGACCTTAACTGATTTAGCGGACTTGTCATACTTGCTGTTGCCGTTGAATGTTATCTTTGCAGTGTATGTTTTAGGAGCCAAACCTTTGGTGGATATTTTGACCTGACCGTTATTATTGGTGGTGTATGTTTTTGCACCATTCAGATTAACAGTTATTTTAACTCCACTAACCGGATTGTCGCTGGCATCTTTTAGAGTAATAATCAAATATTTATTGGCATTATAAACCGTTGTAACTGCAGAAGCGACAATTTTTGTAGAAATTTTACTTTCAGATACAGTTACGGTGACAGAAGTTGAATTTCTGGCATATTCCTTACCGTCACCGACCTTAACAGTGACAACAGCAGTACCTGCTTTTAAAGCTGTAATTTTACCGTTTTTATCCACGCTGACAACACCTGAGTTATCAGGAACATAAACTACAGGCAAACCAGCCGGGTCTGTTGTAGCAACAATAGCGAATGTATCTCCAACTTTTAAATCCGCAGTAGAATTAATTACACTGACACTGGCATCCTTCAAGCTAACAATGACAGTGATATTTTTGCTTTCAGAAGCCGCATACTTGTCATCACCGGCAAATGAAACGGTGACATTTGCAATACCGTCACCGACAGCGGTAAATGTGCCGTCACCATTAACAACGACAACACTCAAATCACTGGACATATAATCCGGTTTACCAGCATCAGAAGGCATTAAACCAATGCCCAGGTCAACATCCTTATCTCCAATCACCATGTTAACAGTAGCATTTGCAATTGTAATTTCTGTTGGTATCTTGCTTACTGTAACAGTGACGTTTGTTGAATTTTTAGCATAGATTTCATCATCACCCACTTCAACGGTGATGATTGCAGTACCCTTGCCAACAGCAGTAACAATACCCTTTTTATCTACAGTCACAACAGAGTTATTGCTGGATGTATATGTAATATCGAGCATTATTGTGTCAGGATGTTTGGTGGCATTAATTGCAGATGTTTCACCAACTTTTAAATCCA
>CACWIL010000088.1 GCA_902760905.1 uncultured bacterium | reverse complement strand
GAACTTGAAATGTTTGAGATTCCGGTCCAGGCTTTTATGGTTGACAAAACTCTTAAAGATTTGCAATTACCAGACAAGTACAATGTGATTGTAGCCGGAGTCATGAAAGACAATAAATATTCAAGACCCATGCCGGACGAAAAATTCAAATCGGAAGACAGAATTCTGGTAACAGGTACAAATGAAGATATTGAAAAAATGATGAAGGAGAATAAATAATGAATTTTTCCGAAAAAATTTATTTATATTTCATAGTTCTTTTAATTTGTTCAACAATAATAACGTTTGCAGGAATTTATGGATTTCAGCAGCTTGAACCCTCTATTAATATGCTAAACAGCAGTAATACACAGTCTTTATATTATGCGGAACAAATGCTGACAAGTATTTCCGTAAAAAAAGACTTAAAGAAATTTGAACAAAATCTGTTATTGGCTGAAAAGAATATAACAGAAGACGGTGAAAAAAAAGCTGTTGATGGGATTGCATCTGATTACAAATCTGCATTTCAGGGAAACAAATACCTTGAAGAAGAAACTATTAATGATATAGCAGAACTTGCGCGAATTAACAGATTAGCTATGGAACAGGCCGGGGTTAAGGCAAAACAACAACAGGCAATAGGAGTTTGGATTATTCTGTTCCCGTCTGTCTTTATCTGGATAATTGGCTTAGCTCTTTTAAAAAGACTTGACAGAACTTTTATCAAGCCGATACAAGAGCTGAATAACGTTATTTTTGAATACAACAAGGGGAATTATATGCGAAGATGTCCTTCAGTTACAGTTACTAAAGAATTGCAGCAATTATATGACGGCATAAATGTTATTTTAGATAATAAGTAATTTTTGATTAACAAAAAAAATAACTCTTACTTATAAAAGCAAGAGTTATTTTTTTATACAATTTATTAATAATTTTGTTCGCTAATTTCAAAGTAGCTTTGCGGATGAGCGCAAACAGGACAAATTTCAGGAGCATTTGTTCCGACAACAATATGTCCGCAATTCCTGCATTCCCATACTTTTACTTCACTTTTCTCAAATACCTGTTTTGTTTCGATATTTTTTAATAAAGCTCTGTATCTTTCTTCATGGTGTTTTTCAATAGCAGCGACACCTCTGAATTTTGCTGCCAGTTCAGGAAATCCTTCAGCTTCCGCAGTTTTTGCAAACTCTTCATACATATCGGTCCATTCATAATTTTCTCCGTCTGCTGCTGCATTAAGATTTTCAACAGTATCGCCTATCCCGTTCAGTTCTTTAAACCATAATTTTGCATGTTCTTTTTCGTTTTCTGCAGTTTTTAAAAACATTGCAGCAATCTGTTCATAACCGTCTTTTTTTGCTTTTGAAGCAAAATATGTGTATTTATTCCTTGCCTGTGATTCACCTGCAAATGCAGCTTCAAGATTCTTTTCAGTTTGTGTTCCTGTATATTTGTTATTTGCCATATTTTTCCCTCCTGTTTTTCTGATTATACCATAACTGATTTTATTTGTACCAAAACCGCATTATGTCATGCATTTTTCCGTCAACCTCAAGTGTATCTTCTTCTGTTTTGAGATAAGGGAAGTGTTTTGAGCTCATTAATCTTAAAGACGGTTTATTTGATTTGAAACAGGTTGCAAGTATGGGTGAAATGTTCAGTTCATGAGCTTTATTAATTGCCCACAAAGATGCTTTAAGCCCATATATGCTGTTCTGCCTTGAAGGTCTGATTGCAATGCCTATATGTCCGCCATACTTTTTTAGTTGTTCACTGAGTTTTAATCTGATGTTAATTGTTCCTATGTATTCACCATTCGATACTATCCAGAATGTAACTGAAGGAACAAAACCGGCAGGAAGATTTATACCCTTTTGGTTGTTATTAAATTCCTCAAAAAGAGTATCTTTCCATTTCCCGTATTCCTGCGGATTGTGAATAATATAGTTATTATGAAGGTTATTCCACATCTCTAAACACCCTTCATAATATGATTTTAAATATTGTTTTGACGGTTTAATAAAGTCCATAGTTTTTTCTTCTTAGAAAATAGCACAAATACCCAGCAATAAAGAGAAACCTACCAGCATCATAACAGGAGTATCCATCGAATGAGGAGCAAACGCTTCTGACAAAGTCATTACAGGCGGGAAAAATATAATTGCAGACCAAAACTCCTGTGGATTAGCAAATTGATCCCTGAACAGAATCAAAAATACAAGAGCTGCAATATATACGCATGCACTTCCTGCATAAGATCTTACATATCTGTTTTTTAAGTTCCAGGACGGAACAACATATTTTTTCTTACCAAGATAAGTTCCTACCGGTTCTGCCAAACCATCACCTACTGCTACTGTGAGAACTACAACCGTTGCAAGCAAGGGCAGATGTAAATATGTTTCAAAAATTTGCTTAAATACAGTTATTATCAAAAGTCCGGGCAACATATTCCCCAAAACAATCCATTTCAAAGTATTCGGTCTGTCCTCAACTCTGTCGAGAGAATTAAACTGAAGCATGAAAAATGTTGAAAATTCTCTTATAGGTTTTATTAATACCAAAAACATAAAAAGAACAAACAGAGATTCCCACAAGTGCGGAAGAATTCCCAAAGGTGCTGTCGGAGGGCTTAATAAAGGTACAAGATATGCGGCAAAATGCTGAATCTTTCTGGTGTAGTTAACTTTAAACCACCTGTTTTTTGATGTTGTAATGTAACCCTTTTCATCAGTATTACAGTAGTGTCTGCATAACATACCCCCACAGAGAGCCAGAAGCATCATTATAAAAAGTTTTATACCGGCTCTTAAGAAAAACTCCTTTGCCTCGAAAAGACTAGGATCATAAATCAGAGTCCAGCTTAATAATAATACAAAAAGTATAATCCATAATATAAGGAATTTTACATCAAAAGTTTCTGTCCACTTTTTATCATAATTTCCTGCTGCATCTCCCGGCATTAATAAGTTCTCTTGCATAAAAACCCCTGTTATATATAATTACCTGTTTATTGTAATTATATACCAAAAATTACGGTTTCTGTTTTGCAAACCGGAAAATTCTCATCAAAATTGTAATTAGCGAGCAATACAGAAAAGATAAATTTGCTGAATATCAGTATTCTGAAGCAAATCCTTTAACAAGCATTGTTAAAACTTTTTCAACGAACTCTGCATTTTTTTTGCATTCTTTTATATCTTGTTCTAAATCTTTATCAAGTTCTAATGTTTTTTCCTGTTCCATATTAAACCTCATAAACGATAATACTCATCTTACAAATTAGTTATCGGCACAAAATGAAAAAACTTTAGAATAAAAGTCCTAAATATATAAAATCGTTACATTTGTTAACAAAAAAAGACCTTTTTAAAGGTCTTTCTGCTATTTATATTATCAAAAATTAAAACATCCAATTATGCTTACTTTCAAAAGCGCCAACGCCGTGAGTATAACCTCCGCCTGATACGTCCGGCGTTAGTTCACAATTTGTTGATGCAATTGCACCGTAAGGAGATGTAACTTGCTGCGGACCTTCAACTCTGCGAGCTTTTCCTGCACCAAAGTTGCCACCGATTTTTTCAATACCCGCAACAGGTTTATTAAATAAATTTAATGCTTGTAATGCTGCTACCATAAAATTATACCTATTTTTTCTGTACATATATATAAAGTATTCTGAACAGAAAAAATTGCCTTTTTTGTTATATAAAGTTTACAAATGTTAACAATAAATATATAATTATTTTATGTTAAACCAAGGCGATACAATAGGAATAATTGCACTATCAGGAGCTTGTGACAGAGAAAAAGCAGAGCAGGCAAAAGCTAATATTGAAGCAATGGGCTTTAAAGTTAAGCTTTCCTCTAATATTTATGATAAAAACCGATACCTTGCAGGTTCTGATGAGGATAAAATATCAGAATTACACAGATTCTTTAAGGATAATGAAATAAAACTGATTCTTTGTGCAAGAGGCGGATATGGCGCTATAAGACTTATTAATAATATTGATTATAATATTATCAAAGCTAACCCAAAGCCATTTTGCGGATTTTCCGACGTTACTGCACTTTTGCTTATGATTTACAGAAAAACAGACATGGTGACTTACCACTCCCCGATGGCTTGTACTGATTTTGCGGTAAATATAAATTGTGCTGACATAATATCTGAGGGAAAGGGTTGGGGTGATGGGTGTACTCTGCAAACTTTTTTCAGGGCAATAAATGGTGAAATATTAAACTTTCAGGGAACAAAAATATACAAAGAAGGTATTGCAAATGGTATTTTGTGGGGCGGGAATCTTTCAACAATTGTTTCACTTTGCGGACAGAATTTTATTCCAGAAAAAGATTTTATATTCTTTGCAGAAGATTTGAATGAGCCTGTTTATAAAATTGATAAGATGTTCCAACAATTAATTAATATTCCGCAATTTTCTAAATATTGCAAGGGAATTGTATTAGGGGATTTTCTTGATGTTGATAATGAGGAATGGCTTAACGAATACTTTGAAGAGCTTGCAGACAGGCTAAATCTTCCAACTGCAAGCGGATTTAAAATTACGCATAATCAAGAAAAAATAACCATTCCTGTCGGTAAACTTGCCAATCTTGCCGGAAAGATATTAACAATCGGGTAGGCTTTACATTTACCCCTAATCAACTATTTCCGGTTTTTTCGAAAAATAATCCGGAAAATTCTTTTTGTATTCTCCCAAATTTGTACAATAAGCTTCCAAATCCAATGATACTCCTTTTTTAAGAGGATATGCCTTTATTCCCATTGCTTTATAAATTGCTCTTATAAAAGTATTTGAAATAGCGTCACTTCCGCGTTCCCAAGGGGTCGCATGTGCTAAAACCCAGCGCATTTCAGCAATAGATTCATTAATATCCTGTAAGTTTTCTCCTTTTACTTCATTAGTAATATATTTTTCATACAAATTATCATAAATTTTATTAATATGCTCAAATGCATTGTTTATATATACGGCATCAGCGTGATTCAGAAATTTTCCGTAATCTTTATCGTGTACCGGACGTGTCAGCATTATATTTTTAAACGGATTTTTAAGAGGATTTCTTGCTATGTAATCAAATCTGTCAGCATATGTTTTATATCTGTTGCTTCTGCCGTTACCGTATTTTGTAATTATTCCATTTCTAGGATCCCAGTTAGAGCCAAAACGCCAGCCGTTACGATTTATTCTTAAAATACCTGTATGTTGCCGTTTATCCAGGTCTAAAGGAAACTGATTTGCTTCCGTAACGCCTGCACATATTTTTTTTAGCGTTTCTTCAAAATTACATTTTTCACGGATAAAGTTTACAGCAATATCTGCAGTTTCTTTGATTTTTTGAGCCCATCCGGAATGGTGTCCGTAACCTTTTATGCGAACATAAAAATCATCCTCCTTAAACCTAAGTTTTTTAGACTGCAAATTAACGCCAAAAGAGGGTAAATATAAATTGTGTTGATAGTTATTTACAGGACTTATAAGCATACTTTATTAAGTATGCTAAAAAAATTTTTTGCTAGGGGTAAATATAAATTAGGGGGTAAATATAAGTTATGAGCAAATATGAGTTTTAATCAAGTTTTAGTTCTGCTCTTTTAACAGTTTTTTGTTCACCGCTGTTAAGGTTTTTAACAGTTACTTCACCTTTAGCCAGCTCATCTTCCCCAAGAATAACTGCATATTTTGCTACTTTTGATGCTTTTTCCAATTGTTTTACAAATTTTTTGTTAGTTAAATCAAACTCACAAGCTACACCTTTTGAACGAAGTTCTTCTGTTAATTTAACTGCTTCAAGCGTATTGTTTGAAATAATATAAGCAATTAATTTTTCTTCTTCTTTTTCACCCAGAAGTGAAGCCAGCCTCTCCATTCCCATAGCAAAACCAATTGCCGGAGTATCCTCGCCTCCAAGATTTTTTACAAGAGAATCATACCTTCCGCCTCCGCAGACTG
>CACWIL010000087.1 GCA_902760905.1 uncultured bacterium | reverse complement strand
CGTTTTTTCATCATATACAACCTGACCATTGTCGCCTGCATGATTTCTGGATATAGCAGTTCCGTCAGGTAAAATAAAATCATCGTATTTTTTTACTGCATCAATTGGGGCTTCTTGAATATTGCTAGGTATCATTTCTAATAAATAATCTAAATAATTACTAACCTGTGCCTGTGCTTTTTTGCCCTTTACATCACTGAATCGATGCGGACTTAAGTTGGATTGATTAATGTCTTCGTTCCTTGCAACTTTATCTATTTCAGATAATGATGGTTGTTTTTTTTCAACTTCTTTTTGTCTTAATGCTCTGTATTTGTCACCTTTCATACCCAAATGTGCAGCTTCTTTTATATCACCGCCCATGCCGGCAAGAATACCGATTAAGTTTGATTGAAGTAATGATTCCCAATCATCTTGGGTATCAAGAACACCCATCATTATTAAATCACCTGTATAAGATATAGAAAAATCAGAAAATAGTTTTGATGCTAAACCTTTTGCGAACTGTTTCCTATACTCAGGTTGAGAACATACTATTTTTAATGCTTCTGCTCTGTTACCCTTAGCCATTGCATCCTTAAATGCTTCTGATAACTTCGGCAGCGATTCCAATTCCTTACTTACAAATTTGTTAAACAGCTTCATACCTGTTTTACCTGCCACTCCACCGAATCCAAAACCGCCAAGATTCATAAGCATTGTTTTTGTAAGCTCTTCATATTCACCGTCTTCAGCACCATTTTTTCTTGTTAAAGCTTCTTCAAAACCTAATACGGATTCACTAACCATTCCGCCAATAGCAAGTGTATTACCTGCAGTTACCATTACTGCACCCAATGCTGCTGCCGGAGTAAAACAAAGAATACCGCCGACAACAGTCAAGCCCATGCCTGTCATAGATGCATTACCTGTATATCTTTGGATAAAGGTTTGATTATCTTCCATCATCGCTTTGCCTAGTGCCGATGAAAAATCATTACCATAAGCTTTTTCGTGTGCAATTTCTACTTCTTTTTGCATCTCTTCAAGTTTTTCTTCAGCATTACCACCAAAAATTTTATCAAGTCTTTCTTGTTGAACATTACCTTCTGCCGTCAATATATCTGAAACATAACTTCTCAAAAGGTCTTCTGAACCTGATACCATAGACATGGAAATTCTTCCCGTTTCATCTTGTGTAACATTTATCGGAAGATTATTATTCTTTACAACAGATTTCAAATTTTTATAAGCAAGATTTGGATATGCAGGGTCAGAATAAAATTGTTCAAAAAGTTTTATGACGCTATTTAAAGCTTTTTCCGCATCTTTTTCTTTAAGTATACTATCTGCACCCGTTCTGAATTCGAGATATTTATTATAAGAGCTTAAATTTTTTGTTAGCTGCATTTGAACAGCCAAATATTTTTCGCAATCTTCTTTAGAATAGTTTACGCCTTGTTCATAGTAAAAGACTTCCTCAAATGAAAGTAATTTTTCGCCATCAGGATTTGGTTTAGCAATCTTAGTTGTATCGTATATATACTTAGTTGCCGAATCCAATGTTGAGTATCCTTTGCTTTTTGCCTTACCAAAAAGAACAATTGCATTCTGTTTGACGGAATCCATCAAAAATTTGTCGCCTTTTTCTGTTGTCAAAGGAAGCTGACGTATTTTTTCTTTAATCGATTCAATATCCATGTCTTCTGTCATACGTTCAATTGTTGCAAGCATTAAAGCTTCAAACTCTTTGCGTGACATTTTTAATTCTGCTCGGTTTTTATCTAAATAATCAATTCCATCCTTATCTTTTTTGTACAAACGAGCTTTCATCATATCTTGTAAACGTTTTTTATTAGCTTTGATATATTCTTCTCTTGTAAGTGTCCCACCCTGTGCTTGCTCCATATATTTAGCACCTTGAGCCTGATTTACGGCTGCTTCCATAACTTTTGCCTTAGATGTATCCATATCAAGGAATGTTTTTACAGAATCATAAATATCCGAAATATCACCATTGTTCATATTAGATATGATTTTTAAAGTTTCATCACTATCAGCTCTTAGAGATTCAATTACGCCGGCTTTTACCTCTTGATTTGTTTTTTGAGGTTTTTTCATGGCTGATTTATCACTAGTTGTTTTCTCAGCCCCAAGTTGAACTAAAAACTCAAACAAACCTGCTGCTTTAACTCCAAGCTCATTTAAAGTTTTACCGTCCGGTGACTTCACTGTGTTTACGTATTCTTCAGCCTCTTTTTCATCGAAAATAGAATTTTCAGTGTTAAATTTAGCAGCGGATTGTATTGAATTAAACAACGAATTTAATTCATTTTTGCTTAAAACACCATCCGAGCCTTTTGTGCCGTCTTCTTTTTCTGTATCAAAAAAGTCAAATATTTTTTGATACTTTTTGTCCACGGTTTCACGTCCGATATCACCCTTGATATCAGATAAACGGATTTTCTTGCCATTATTAAATTGTAACCAAAAGTCGCCTAAACCCATTGTTTTGCTGTGTTTCCAATCCTTTACTTATCTGTTCTGTACATTAGCTGTGACGTCAAAATTAAAGCTTTTGTACTCCATGTTTATCGGCATCTTGGAGGTAAAACTTTAGCATTTGAAAGAATATTGTTACAAATGTTTACAAAAAGTCAAATTTGAAAGAGTAAATGTTTTTATATAAGTATGGATAGTGTGCAATTAAATAATGTCGGAATAAATAATTCCCAAAGAGTAAACAACTCTTATAACATTCAGCAGGTTAACCGCAATCAGAGTTCTGCTGTAACAAATCCTGCTGCAGCAAGAACAGAAGCAAAAGAATACAGACCGGCTTCTTATTCTTCTGCTGTAACTGTTCGCACACACCTTGCAACAAAGGACGAGAAGAAAAAATACAAAGAACTGATGGAAGAACTCGTTGAACCAAAATACAAAAGAAAACTCGAATACGCTCTTAAATCAGGAAAATTGCTGAAAGATAACTCTAATGACAAAAGTACCGTTTTAGATAATCTGCACAAAATCATTACAGAAGACAGAGATCCTGGACTTAATAAAAACACTATCCTTGAAGAATGTCTGGATATTCTGGCAAACCCTTATGTCATAACACAGACATGCGAAGATATACCAAAAGAGTATCAAAAATCAGTTATAGGGTTAATCACCAACTTAGACACAAACCCTCAAAAGATTTTAGAAACAAAATGGGAACTTGATAACATGCATACGGGTACCTGCCCTGCAGCAAGTATTGAGTTTGACCTGGCGACAAAACACACTGCAGAATTTTTCCGATTGGTTGAAGGATTAACATCACCCAAGCACGAAGTTACAAAAAAGATTAAACTCGACAGTTTATCAGAAAATACGCTTGATGCAGTCTGGCTTTTAAACAAATTTAAAACTCCGTGGCAAAAAGAAGGATTTGATAATGCCACAATTTTGCTGAAACCTGATGAAAATGCAATCATAAGAGCAAGAATTCAAAACCAACACAGAGATAAAGGCGAACGCTCAATAATAGATGTTTTAATGCAGTCAACGTTTATGCAGTTAGGTTCACAGCAAACATACAACTCTCTTGTTGACAAACGTGCCCCGAATGACTGGACTCAGGATGACGGCGGACTTATTGAATTTGAAAAAACTTTCGTAGAATCTGTTATAGAAGATAAAAATACAACTTCCGTAATTTATCAAAATGTAGATGAACAAGGTCGTTTAAGCGGATATACAAAAGATTTTAAAACCATCAAAAAGGAGCTTCTTGCTACACTAAAAGCAGGACATAACATAAATATCGGATATACATGGCCTGACCCGTACAACCAAAACAGACTGGCAGGACACGAAATTACAATCGTTAGCTATAAAGTAAAACCGAACGGCGAAGGTGTATTCATTTGTCAGGACTCAGATGATGACAAAGCAGAACCGATTGAAATGAGTGAAAAAGATTTGCTGCCCAAAATTCACCATGCCGGTATTCCTGAAGAGATTGCAGCAAAAGACTTTGAGTACGAAGAAAGCTGGAAAATTACTTTAGACGAGTATAACAAAAACAAAAAAGCAAACTAAAGATTTTTTACAAAATTTCTGATTTTTTCGTGATAAAATCATGGAAAAGAGGGAGATTTTATGTCAATTTTAATAATGATACTTTTGTTAAGTTTGCTTATACTTGTACATGAAGCAGGACACTTTTGCGCTGCACGTGCATTCGGTATAAGAGTAGATAAATTCGGTTTCGGACTTCCGGTTGGACCAACTCTGTTCAGCAAAAAAGTCGGAGATGTGGAAATTTTGGTACACGCATTTCTTTTAGGCGGATACGTTTCATTCCCTGATGATGAAAAAGATTGCGACCTTCCTAAAGATTCTCCGGAAAGATTTATAAACAAACCTGTATGGCAGAGAGTTATTGTTGTATCAGCAGGTGTAATTGCAAACGTAATCTGTGCGATAGCACTTGTAATAATTGTTGCTGTTTTTACGGGCAAACTTCCGTCAGGAAATTATGAAGTTTATGCAGGAGATATCAGCGCTCCTAAAGAAGCAAGTATCTGGACCTCCGGTTTGCAAAAAGGTGACAGAATTCTGAAAGCAAACGGCTGTGATATTAATAATGCATACTCCCTTGTAACCATTGTAAAAAACAGTGCAAAAAATAACGGCTTGATCACAGATGATATTGTTAATACAAACTATACTAAACTTAAAGATTTAAACCCGGGATTAACAAGAGAAGAAAAAATTCCTGAAGGACTTGCAATAAGACTTCCTGAATCATTATCAAGTGAAGTTGTTACAATGGATAAATATGCAGCAAAAGGTGCAAAGTATTTTAAACCAAACGGTGTAAAAATTGATGAAAACCTTTTAGACCTGGCTAAACAAACCGAAGGGAAAAAAGTTTATATCTCTGACGGCAAATATTCACTGGAGGATATAGCTAAAGTTCTTTCTAACGGAACTCACCCTATTAATCTGGTTGTTGAACGTAACGGAGAGGTACTCAATCTTAATCCGATTTACCCGGATGAAAAAGGTATCATAGGCATCGGACTCTACACAAAACAAACTGTAATTGAAACAAAAACCCCTGTATCAGTAGTAAAAGAAAGCTGTGTTTACCTCTGGGATAACACATACACTATGATGTATTCTTTAGGTCAGCTGTTTACAGGAAATATTCCGCTTAAAGATATGCATGGTGTTGTTGCTATTACAAAAATCGGCGGAGATATGATAGATAAAAGCGGAAAAAGCTCAGGACTTCTTCTTGCAGCTCTGATATCAATGAACCTCGCAATATTAAATATTCTGCCTATTCCGGCACTTGACGGCGGTCATTTAATGTTTCTTACAATAGAAAAAATAATGGGTAAACCTGTTGACGAAAAAGTTATTGAAATTGTTTCAACAGTATTCTTCTCACTGCTTATAGTTCTTATGATATTTGTCGTATTTAACGACATTACGTTAATCGTAAGGAAATAAAATATAATTAAATAAGTTTTTCCGAAAGCTCTCCAAACTGTTCAATGGAGAGTTTTTCACCTCTTATGTTTTCATCAAGACTGAGTTCTTTAATAATTTTTTCTACTTTAGCCTTTTCAAAACCGCTACTTACAAGACAGTTTTTGAGAGTTTTTCTAATCCATGAGAGCCTCCTGTGTCAGGCGGCCTATGCGGAGATAGTCCTTGAAACGCTTACCCGTCACGGGTGCATCATCGCTCTCCCACATGGCGAGCGGCTTCCGGAAACTGTCAATGCACATGCGCGACAGTTCCACCGCTTTCGGTGGATTCTTATGCCCGGGCACCGCTTCCTCCACCATCGACACAAAGCGGTCGTAATCGCCGCGGATGTGCATGATGTCGGTGGGGGTGAGGCCGCAGCGCATCACGACGCCCTCCTGCTCCAGCCGTTCGGTGTCGAGACGATACATGTTCAGCGCGTCGCCGCCGATCATCTGCGGGCCGCCGGACAGAGCGTCGATGATCTGCCGCTCC
>CACWIL010000086.1 GCA_902760905.1 uncultured bacterium | reverse complement strand
AATTTCGCCCGAAGAATCTCTATTTTATGAGATACTTCGCTTATGCTCAGTATGACAGGACAATTGTCATACTTTGTGTAAAAAGATATATAGTTACCTAATTTTTTACAAATTTTTATGATTTAATCATCACTTTCCTTTACCCTTACGGAAATAGGCAACAGCTGCGGTGAGCAGAGCAAGTATGCCAAAAATTGTAAAATAGCGTTTAAGATTGAATTCATGTTTTTCTTTCTCCTGTTTTGCACCTTCATATATATCTGTATTTATTGCCTGCATTCTCCTGTTAGCTTCCGCATCCGAGAACGGCTTTTTATTCGGCAAAATTAGCTGTAAATCATTCGGCGTTACTTTTGGGCGCTTAACTTTCATATTTTTTGAAGTATGAGCGCCAAGCTGATATGAGTTCGTGCTACTGTCACCGCCATATTTTTGCGGTGAATTTGGTATGGGGTTATTTGTATTATAGGTTTGAAAATCTGTCATTTAGAAAAGTTCTCCGTAATGCAGCAGCTTATGCAACCTGTTTTTTGGCAGGTACATCATTCCAATCTGAGCCGGTATATCTGGCATTTTCGTCCGCAGGCATTCTTCCATAACTTCGATACTTGCCGGGTCAATAAACCTGAACCCCAGTTTATAGAAGAATAGCGCCGGAGATGATTCCTTCATAATTGTTGCTGACGCCCGTCAGCCCGCGTATCAAACATGGCTTTTTCCGCAAGCTGCTTTATCGCCTCTGTTCCCAGCCCGTTCTTGGGCTTGGGCGACTGAATATAATCAATAATATAACAATTTTTCAAGTACTTTATTTTGCGCTTATACGTTCGTGGTATAAACTGAGTTATATTCTGATTCGGAAGAAAAAGATTACCGCCGCTGCCATAATTACTGTATTTACCTTTATATTCAACTTCTTCTTCCACTATATCGACATAATCGTCATCAATCTCGCCCGGGATAACTATATTATCTCCACGCCTTATTTTTTTAACCCTTATTGTCGCCTTCTCTTTGAGCTGCGGTGTCTTAAACCCTAAAATCGCCGGCATGCTCATACTTGTTACAGACGGTGTTGCTTTAGCAACACTCATCTGTGGACGCACGTCCATAGTCGTAATGTTGTTAATCATACCTACCTAACCTATATTTATCTAACCTTAAATATATAAAGTAATTTTTCAGCAAATAATTGCTATTTTATGCCGTTGTAAATAAAATTCTGTAACAAAAGTTTACAATTCATTTTCAGATTTTTTATCTTTTTGTATAAGCTTTAAGTTTTTCAAAAGGACTTTCCGGACCAAATTCAGGTAAAAATCTTGCATCAATGAATCTGTATCCGATAAATTTACCATCAGTGTCTCTTTCTATTTCAAATTTTGTATGCAGAGTTTGAGTTCGTCCTTTGCTGTCTTTAATTCTTCTGGGGTAATAATTAACATAATCAAGTCCCTGATTATTATATTTATGCTGTGCTGCCTTATATTCATGGGTTTCTGCTTCTTCCAGCGGAACTCCCTGCTTAATAAGCTCTATTCTGCGACTATTTTCTTTTCCGTATTTTTTTGCAAATTTTTCTTCAAAATCAGGTATATTTTTTCCTGTTATAAGATAAGAAGTTGGTGAAAAAGAGTCAACTGAGCCTTGTACAGAATTGTAGTATGATCTTGCTTTTGGTTTTAATCTGTAATCGACATCACAAGACGCCATATATGCTCTCAATCTTTGAGCAGGAACATCTAATATTTCATACAAACTTTTAAGTTTTCTTGCTATATTTTTTTTATCTTTGCTGCTAATATTTTCTTTATCTTTTTCCTTTTCAAGTTTTTGAATCTCTGTATAAGTTTTTTTTAAAGGTTTCCCTAAAAATTCAAGAATTCTTACCTGAAAATCTTCAACAGTTGATTTTATAGCAACAGGTGCGTAACTTCCGTTCGCTTCTGCAACCCAGTGAACAACAGGGAATGTTGCTTTAAAATTGGTTGATTTGTAGTTGTAATTATTAGTTTGCAGAATTTTCATACTATTATCAAACCCCATAAAAATAAAATTTGCTATGTATAATGTAAATAGCAAATTATTTTTTTATTGTTTTTAGTAATAGTATGAACATACAAAAAACAAACATATCATTTGGTGAAAAATATCCGACATGCAGAATATTAGAGATTACAACAAGAAAAATTTTTGAGCCAGACGGAGTTACCGGCTACATTGAAACACTGAAAAAAGTACATGGTAACGTTCCGAGATATACCGGACATCAGGGATATAAACGATATGCCGCAGAAGTTGGCGGAAAAATAATTGCGAAGTATCCGAAAATTGCACAGGCTTCAGAAGATATTTTAAAAATTGTTGAAGAAAACAAAAATCCACTCCCCAAAGATTTAAAAATATTAGTTCAGTCTGTTTTAGACAGATTTGAAAAAGAAATAGATATAGTTGTATAAATCCTTATATAAAAACCTTTGAGCATTTTATTGTGTTATCTTTGCTGCTTCCTATTGCAACAAGCTTGTTGTTTTTTGTTAAAATTACAGTTCCTTCTTGAGATTTATTGTAATTTATCGGATTGCCATGAGATACTTTCTCAAGTTCATAATCCGTCAACTCATACTTTGAATAATCCAAGCATTCAAGGGGATAAATGAGATTTTGTTCTATCTGTTCTTTTGTTTCCAAATCCTCTAATCTAATGGATTTATTTACCCCAAAATCGCCTGCCTGAACTCTCACCAGTTTAATCAAATGTCCGTACGTTCCGAGATTTTCACCTAAATCATTTGCAACAGAGCGGATATATGTTCCTTTTGAACACGCTATATAAAGTTCTAATTGCCGTTTTTTTTCATCAAAATTAAGGACCTTTAGTTCACTTATATTTACCCTTCTTGGTTCTATTTTAACTTCTTCGCCTTTTCTTGCATATTCATAAAGTTTTTTCCCGTTTACTTTTATTGCTGAATATATTGGAGGAAGCTGTTCTATATCACCTCTGAAAGAATCCAATGCTTTTTCAATCTCTTTAATAGTAACAGTTTTATCTGACTCATTTACCACCTCGCCTTCTATATCATAGGTTGTGGTTGATTTACCAAGCTGAACAGTTCCTATATACGCTTTTTCATCTTTCAGATATTCAATAAGTCTTGTTGCTTTTCCTATACAAACAGGCAAGACTCCTTCCGCAAAAGGATCAAGAGTTCCTGTATGACCGATTTGCTTAATTTTAGTAACACGTCTTAAAATTGCAACAACATCATGTGACGTTTTGCCCTTGGGTTTATATACATTAAGAAAACCAAACATTACTTAATCTCACCACTTGAGATTTTGTTAATCAAATCTAAAACACGAGAACCTTGTTCAAGAGCGTCTGTACAAACAAGCTTAATCTCGGGAGTAACACGCAAACGGATACGTTTTCCGACTTCGTAACGAATTTTGCCCGTATTACGTTCCATAATCTCTTTGTCTTTTTCCACCTGTTCTGGTGAGCCTAAGACACTATAAATAACCTTTGCATAAGCATTATCGTGAGAAACCTCAACATCTACAACGGACACAACACCTTCAAGGCCTCTGATTTCTTTTCTGATAATCTCTGAAATATCACGCATTAGTTCTTTTCTGACACGTTCGTTTCTTAAAGTTGTCATGTTCATTCTCCTTCTACATACTTGTTTATTACATTATAGCATAGACTAAAGTAAAAGTTGACATTAATTAATTGACGTTTTCAGACTTTCAAAAAACTCTTTGTTTGCATTAAGTGTATCTTCAGATGCGACAACAGTATAAACAGGGTTATTAGAGAATATTTTGTGAGCGCAATTAATAATATCCTGTTTTGTTATTTTATCAACTTCTGCATAAACTTTATTCTTTAAATCTATGCCGTATGGTGAGTTCAAACCACCATCGAGAGCAGATATTTTTGCAAAATTACCTTCGTTATTCAAAAGTCCTGCTTTAATTGAGCGTTTGGCATTTTCCAAATCCTCATCAGTAAACCTGCCGTCTGTCAGAGCTTTTATCTGACGGTTAAATCCGTTTATTGATTTTTGAACATTGTCGTAACTGTATTCATTAATATCTTTATTATCGGTAGTTGTCAGAATATTCAGAGATAACTGTCCCTGATCTCCTGATGCTGAATAATTTGAGAATACGGAATAAGCAAGATTTTCTTTTTCTCTCAGGTTATCAAACAAACCGATACTGGACGAAGAAAGGATAGAATTCATAACAGGGATAAGCGCTCTTTCTTTTATGCTGTTATCCCGTTCAAACCTGAAAACCTGTGAAATATCCGCCTGAGAGTTGTGATTTTTTTCTGTTATTACAGCCGGTTTCCTAATCTCTTTATGCATTTCAAGTAGTCTGTAATTATTGGGTTCTACAGGAAACAAACCATTTATGTTTTTGAGGATATTATATTTAACTTCTTTTTCTGCATTTTCGGGAGCATTTGCAGAAACAAGCCCTCTGGAATTTTTAATAATATACTTATGCAGTTCTTTTACATCATCAACCGTAACTTTATCAAGTCCGTTTAATACTTCATCACGTCTGAACAGGATTGGATTTATAAATGAATCCACATCTTTTTGAAGCAATGCTGCAGTGGTTTGAGTTCTTAACATTCTGTCTTTTATACGTGCAACTGCCGTTTTAATATTATCTTCTGTAATATTCGGGTTATACAAAAGTTTTTCCATGCTCTCCAGACCAAGTCTGTAATTATTTATATCTCCGCTTACACCTGCGGAAATACCTGCCTGACCGGCATTAACAACTATATTCAGGTTGTTTTTATCCTTAAAGGCATTAAACTTATCAACCGGCATATCAGGAGTTCCCATAGTGTATATTTCGTTAAGAACTTCTATTACACCGGCTTTTTTAGAGTACGGAACATTATTTTGAAGCTTTAAACATACATTAATGTTATTTGATTTTGTGTTATAAAACGCAATATCAAAGTTGTTTGGAAGTTTATATTCGCTGATAGCTTTTGTATCAATTGGTTTTCTTTCAGAACCTTTAAAAGAAACCTCACCGTTTTTTGAAGGGTGAACAACCGTTATTGCACATTTTGAAACATCAAAGTATTTTTTTACAGCTTCTGACAGTTCTTGCGGAGTAACAGAATCTAATATTTTATTGTATTGCGTAACATACTCTATGTCATTATCAAGAACTGAGTATCCAATACAGTCATTAACTGAACTTGAGTGTTCAAGAATTGAGTCATTATCCTGTTTTAATCTTTGTTTTAGTCTTTCTGTTGTTTCATATGATATTTGCTTTTTACCGCCAAGTTTATCAAAAACAGCCTTTAAAACTTCTTCCGTATTATATTCGGCAGGAGTCATTGTCATAAATGAAAACCTTGGACTTTGGGGATTTGTAGAAATTTTTTCACTGCTTATCAACGGATAAGAGTTGTATTTTTTGAGTTTAGGAATAAGCCCTGCTTCATGAGAATTTATGTATGCGGTTGCAAGGTCAAAAAGGATTTTGCCTCTGGTATCATTATTCTGGGGACCTGCAAATCCGATTACAACTTCTGCAGAAGTTGCTTTATCTGATCGAAAATCTTTTCTGACAGTCTTTTGTATCGGATTAAGTTTTTCTTCAAACCTCTGCCCCTGTGAAACCTTACGAGAATTAAAATTCTTGGCAACAAGCTTCATTGCTTCTTCGGGGTTGACGTCTCCTGTAATAACTATATTTGTATTAGCCGGAGTATAATATTTGTTGTAATAATTTATAACATCTTCTCTTGTGAGATTTTGAATATGTGCAACACTGCCGCCAACAAGCTCGTCAGCAGGATTTTTAATATTAAATATTGTCCTTACAGTCTGATCCATAGCAACAGTTTGAGGATTATCAAGAATCATATTGATTTCGGAAGAGACAGGACCTTTTTCTTTCTTAATCATATCATCTGATAATTTTAAATCTTCAGCCATAGCTGCAATTACTTTAATCTGGGTTTCTAAATCATTATTCCCCAATAGCGGAGTTGAGTTTACATAATCTGTTATTGCATAATTAGTGCTTGCATTAGCCCAGCCGCCAAGTTTTTCAATCTTTTTGAATGAATCACTCTGTTTTAGTTCAATGTGACCGTTGTCACCGTTTGTGCCGTTAAATGCCATGTGCTCCAGAAAGTGGCTTATTCCTTTAATATCTGCCGTTTCATTCATAGAGCCTACGTTTACATAACTTTTTACAACTGCCGGAGAATTTTTCATTGGCACAATTGTAACCTTGTATCCGTTTGCCATTTTGTAATTATGAAGTTCAAGTCCGTTATCAAGTTTGTCTGCAGAAGTTTTTCTGTAATTTACAGGAATATTTACACTGAAATCAGGTGTTACATATCCTAATTCTTTTATGTCTCTTTGAGTTTTTTGAGGCACAACGTTATCAGTGTATGTTCTCTGTACACTTATACCATTAAAAACAATATTATTTACACCTGAAACCTTCATATTTATATAAAAACATTTTTAAAACAAAAATTGCCTGACATGTAGTTTTTTGTAAAGAAAGGTTAAAATAATAGAGGATGCGGAAAAATTAAAATTTTTCCTGCAAACTCTGGGGAACGGTTTCGATTTAGGCTACGTGCTATCCCGCACCTAGCCTAAATCTCACACACCTACGGT
>CACWIL010000085.1 GCA_902760905.1 uncultured bacterium | reverse complement strand
GCTTTTGCAGGACCTACAAGAACACCTTTTTCGAGCAAATAGTCGGTTGCTTCCTGAGTACAAGGCATGTTTGCACCCTCTGAAACTGCAATGACACCATTTTCTACAAGTTTTATGGCAGAGTTTAATGTAACTTCGTTTTGAGTTGCACAAGGAAGTGCGATATCAGTTTTGATTGTCCAGATAGGAGAATCTTCTGATTTCCTTTCAATATATTCAGCTTCCGGATGTTTGTCTAAATACTCCTTAATTCTTCCTCGTTTAACTTCTTTTATATCTTTGATTAATGGTAAATCTATTCCATTTTTATCGTATATACAACCGTTGGAGTCAGACATAGCAACTACATTTGCACCGTATTCCTGAGCTTTTTGACAAGCATAGATTGCAACATTACCTGAACCTGATATTGTAACAGTTTTACCTTTGAAGTTTTCGCCTTTGGTCTTTAACATTTCTCTTGTAAAGAATACCAAACCGAAACCGGTTGCTTCAGTTCTTCCCAAAGAACCGCCATAACAAATAGATTTTCCTGTTAAAACACCACCTTCGTATGCATCACGAATTCTTTTATACTGACCGAACAGATATCCGATTTCTCTTCCGCCAACACCTATATCGCCTGCCGGAACATCAACATCCTGACCAATATGCCTGTATAGTTCTGTCATAAAGCTTTGGCAGAATCTCATAATTTCATTATCTGATTTTCCCTTGGGGTCAAAATCACTTCCCCCCTTGCCGCCACCGATGGGCAATCCTGTTAATGCATTTTTAAATATTTGTTCAAAGCCTAAGAATTTCATAATACTTTGGTTTACAGTCGGATGGAATCTTAAACCGCCTTTATATGGACCTATAAGAGAGCTGAATTGAACTCTAAAGCCTTTGTTAACTTTAACTTCACCATTATCATTAACCCATGGAACTCGGAAAGAGATTATTCTCTCAGGTTCAACCATTCTTTCTAAGATTGCTAATTTTTCGTATTCCGGATGTTTTTCTACTAAATGTTCAACAGAACATAAAACTTCCTTTACTGCCTGCAAATATTCAGGCTCGGAGGCATATTTTTTCTCCAAATCATTAATTACTCTTGTTATGTATTCGTTCATACTTCTGTAACCCTCTTATCTATTGTCTTATGCTAAATTTTTACTTTTTTGTTATACTATAATTTTTTTTTGAATGCAATAGAATTTACAAAAACTTTATAAAATTTTTATATGGGGCAAATATAAAAGGGGGGATATATATTTTTGTATGCGCTATGGCAAAGTGATCCTGCCTATTATAATCTAATTTTGTTGTATTTTTAGTCAAACCCTACCCGAAATTCTGTTTTTCATGCAAAGCCTTCAAAGCGAATTTCTACCCTCCCCAACTTGAGAGGGAAAAATTTGTGTTGATATTTACTCCTAATCAAAATCAATCAAATCTGTCATCTTGACTTCTAAAATATCTGCAAGCTCAAATAATTTTCTAAGGCTTAAAAATTTTAAACCGTTTTCTACACGACAAATATAGTCCTCCGATAAATCTAAATCATTAGCTAAATCTATTTGTCTATAACCTTTTGCTTTTCTGTATTTCTTTATGTTATTTCCTAATAGTTGAAGTCTTGACATATGGTCTATTATTCCATATTATAAGAATAATAATTCGACTTATTTGTCCATATTGGAAGGAGTAATTTTATGGAAGAAAGAAATGTTATGGAAATTCTTGGCAAAAATATGCATGACATAAGATTTGAAAAAAATATATCACTGAAAGAACTTGCTCAAAAAACCAATATAGATGTAGAAATACTTAAAAACTTTGAAGCCGGAGTATCATCCGATATAAAATTTGAACAATATTACCTTATTGCTAATGCTCTGGATGTTTCTTTTCAAGAAATAACAAAAGGCATACAATTTACGGAAGATTAAATGCTTTTGCAGGTCATGTTTCACAAAACATAAACTATACAAAAAGAACCCCTTTCGGAGTTCTTTTTTGTATATATTGAGGGTAGTAGCAATAAAACCCTTATATTTACCTCTAACGTTTTGAGAACTGGAATCTCTTACGAGCTCTT
Source organism: uncultured bacterium (assembly GCA_902760905.1). Taxonomy (GTDB): domain Bacteria; phylum Cyanobacteriota; class Vampirovibrionia; order Gastranaerophilales; family Gastranaerophilaceae; genus CAG-196. Next base: position 6,076 of record CACWIL010000085.1, on the reverse strand, counting down.
TTTCTGCCGTATTTCTTACGTTCTTTGACTCTTGAGTCACGAGTTAATAAGCCTTCTGCTTTAACTGCCTGAGCAACGATACCACCGCCTACCGCTTTAACTCTAACATCAAATTTATCCTGGTTTTCAGTAAGAACGAGTGGTCTGTAAATCATCATTTCTACTGAAGGCATATTGCCGATATAATCAGCTAATTTCTTTCCGTTAACGAAAATTCTGCCTTTACCTTTTACAAGTTTAACAACTGCGATAGCGCATTTTCTTCTGCCTGTAGCCATAATTTCTTTTAAGTCTGCCATTATTTAGCCTCCTTTTCCAAAACTATAGGTTTTTGAGCAGCATGCGGATGCTCTGAACCACAGTATACTTTCAACTTAGTAAACTGAGTATCGCCCAAAGTGTTGTGTTGTAACATACCTTTAACAGCTTTTTCAATTAACTTAGTTGCATCTTTTTCACGAACTTCTTTTACAGAAGCTGCTTTTAAACCTCCCGGATAGCCGGTATGGTGATAATAAATTTTATCTGTTTCTTTGTTACCTGAAACTAACACTTTTTCTGCGTTGATAACGATAACGAAATCGCCGGTATCAACATTAGGAGTGTATTCAGGTTTGTTTTTACCTCTTAAGATATTAGCTATTCTGGTAGCCAAGCGACCTAGGATTTCTCCTTCTGCATCGATTAAATACCATTTTCTTTCTACTTCAAGAGGTTTTGCTGAATATGTTTTATTAAGCATTTTAATTTTCTCCATTGTAGTTTAATAAGTTACTTTCATTAACGTAAGCCCGTATGGACTTACTGTTTGCCCCGCCTTACGACGGTCATGAGCTTCAAGGACTTGTTTCATATGCTCCGTAGGAAGCTTATGACCTTCTATCTCCAGAAGCGTACCGACTATAGTTCTTACCATATTGTAAAGAAACCTGTTTCCTTTCAAATGAATAAAAACTCTGTCGCCTTGTTTTTCAACTCTGGCTTCGGTTATTGTACAAACTTTGCTTGGGTTTAGCGTTCCGGAGCTTTTAAAACTTGAAAAATCGTGTTCTCCGATAAGGAAGTTCAAAGCGGTTTGCATCCGCTCTACATCCAGCTCGTACTTAACTCTTAAGATATCACCATCAAACGCTTGTTTAAAACGTCTGTTGATAAGTTCATATCTGTAATATCTCGACTTTGCAGACTTTTGAGCATGGAACGAGTCGGGAACGATTCTCAGGTTATTAACCGAGATGTCAGGAGGAAGTATTTCATTTATATGATAGATAAAATTTGAAGCAACAATTTCTTTATCAGTATCAAAATGAACTACCTGCCCCAAAGCATTAACACCTTTATCGGTTCTTCCGGAGAAGATTGTTTTAACCTGTCGGTCTTGTTTCTTTTCAGCGGTACGTTTACCGCCGATTATCAAAGTACTAAGCGCTTTTTCCAGTTCACCCTGTATAGTCGGTTCGTCTATCTGTTTGCCATCTTCATATTGAATCTGGCTTCCGGCATAGTTTTTACCCCTATACTGAACATCTAAAGCGTAACGCATTAACTATACCAATTGAATTAATGCCATCTCAGAAGCATCACCTCTGCGGGGAGGAAGTCTGAAGATTCTTGTATAACCACCATTTCTTGAAGAATATTTTGCGCCTATTACGCTGAATAATCTTCTCAAAACAGTTTGAGGTGCTAATTTTTTACCGTCTTGCTTAGTTTCAAATACTTCGCCTGTTGCAGTGTCAATAAATTGTCCGATTCCTTTGTCGAAAATGTAACGACCTGCAAGTCTTCTTGAGTTCAAATCACCTTTCTTAGCCATAGAGATAACATTTTCAGCGTATGGTTGAAGAGCTTTTGCTCTTGCCATAGTTGTTTTGATTTCTCCATAAGTAATAAGTTCGGTACATAATGAACGCAACAAAGCTTTTCTTTGGTCTTGTGCTTTACCAAGCGTATTTTTCTTTGTTTGGTGTCTCATTTTTTTGTTCCTTTATTGTCTTTTACTATTTATTTTCACTAGTGGAAAGTTGATAGTTGAAAGTGGAAAGTTTTATTAAATTATTTTAAGTGTACTCTTGTTTAATTAAAAAATTTTAAAATAACTTTCAGCTTTCCATTTTCCACTTTCCATTTAATTATTCAGCTGATTCAATAACCATACCGTCTTCATCCATTTCAGGGTTTGGAGCTAAATTCAAACCGAAGTGGTGAAGTCTTTCGATTACTTCATCTGATGACTTTTTACCAAAGTTTTTAATGTTTAATAAATCATGTTCTGATTTCTTTAACAATTCAGCCATAGAGTTTATGCTTGCTCTTTTTAAACAATTGTATGCTCTTACGGATAAGTCAAGTTCGTCAATTGTTATAGAAGGCTCATCACCTATTGTTTCTGAAATTGTTTCTTCAACATTACTAATAACTTTTTCTTCAATCTCTCTGTGTGGTGTTGTACCTGCAATTGAAGAAATCTGAACAAAGTGTTCAATTAGCAAATCAGCTGCCTGAGTTAATGCTGTTGTAACGTCAATAGTTCCGTTTGACCAAATTTCAAGAGTTAATTTATCGAAGTCGATGTTATCGCCTACACGAGCACTTTCAACATCGTATCTTACTCTCTTAACAGGCATGAATGTTGCATCAATAGGAAGCATATCGATAGGTACGCCGGATTTTGCATTTCTCGGAATATCATTTGCTACATAGCCTTTACCTGTTTCAACAACTATTTCAGCATGGAAAGAACCGCCGTCAGCAATTGTACAAATTAACCAGTCAGGGTTAACAACTTTAACGCCTGCAGGAAGCTGAATGTCACTTGCTAAAACAGCGCCGGGTTTATCAACATCAATCCTCAAAGTTTGAGGTTCTTTTGAATCTGTTTTAATCGCTAAACCTTTTAAGTTTAACATAACGTCAATAACGTCTTCTAAAACACCCGGAATTGCAGTATATTCGTGAGTAATACCTTCTATTCTGCAAGAAGTAACTGCTGTTCCTTCAAGGCTTGAAAGTAAAACTCTTCTTAATGCATTACCGATAGTTGTCCCAAATCCTCTTTCAAGCGGTTCTATAGTAAATTTACCATATTGTGAACCATCTGAGCCTGTCATTGTACTAACGGTTTTAATTTTTAATTCCATATTATTCTCTCCTATCAGCTTATTTTGAATAGTATTCTATAACAAGTTGTTCTTTGAAATCAGGGTCTAATTCGTCTCTTTGAGGTATTCTTTCAAATGTAATTTTCAAAGCATCTTTATCTAATGTTAACCAAGCCGGTACTCCTGAAAGGTCAATAGCGCTCATAACTGTTTTTATAAAGTCATTGCTTCTTGTCTTTATAGTAATTACGTCACCTGCTTTAACCAGATATGATGGAATATCAACCTTTTTACCATTTACCAAAGCGTGTCCGTGGTTAACAATTTGTCTTGTTTGTTTTCTTGTAACACCAAGTCCTGCTCTGAATAAAACGTTGTCTAATCTTGATTCAAGAATTTGAAGTAAGATTGTACCGGTAACGCCTTTTCTTCTTGCAGCTTCGTGATAATATTTAGCAAACTGTTTTTCACTTACTAAATATGTAAATCTGATTTTTTGTTTTTCATTCAAGTGGATAGCATATTCAGAAGGTTTTTTTCTGTCAGCACCATGTTGTCCTGAAGCAGTCTGTCTCATTGAAGATGTTAATTTTCTGTTTGATAAGTCTTTAACACCTTTATTTCTGAATAATTTATTACTTGGTCCTGTGTATCTTGCCATTTTATTTCTCCTTTTCTTGTGCCGGGCATCTATGGTTTGTGTCCTTGGCGGGAACTCAAGCCCCGGCTTATTAATGGAAAGTTGATAGTTGAAAGTGGAAAGTTTATTTCATTCCGTTAAGTGTACTTTTGTTCGATTAAAAATTTTAAAACAACTTTCAACTTTCCATTTTCCACTTTCCACTCTAATCTGCATAAAGCGTACTATACACGACGCTTTTTAGGTGGTCTGCAACCGTTGTGAGGGATTGGTGTTACGTCTTTGATTAATGTAATTTCCAATCCTGCCTGCTGTATAGCACGGATTGCGGTTTCACGACCTGAACCAGGTCCCTTGATGTGAACTTCAACTTTTTTCATGCCTTGGTCTATTGATTTTTTTGCAACTGATTCTGCTGCAGACTGAGCTGCAAACGGAGTACCTTTTCTGGCACCCTTAAATCCGGATGCACCTGCTGTTGCCCAAGCAATAGCATTACCCTGCATATCAGTAGAAGTTACGATTGTATTGTTGAATGTTGACTGAATGTGTACAACACCCTGTAATACGTTCTTCTTTTCTTTTTTCTTTGTAGTTTTTGGTCTTGCCATTTTTTTATTCCTTTATGTTTTACTATTTAATTTCTAGTGATATTTTTTATTAAACCTAAAATTATTCCTTCACACTTCGCTGTCACTCACTCCATTTTTACTATCGTAAAAAGTTCCGTTCGTTCGCTTCGTGCTGCTTCGAGTTAGGCTCACTATCGTTCGCCGTCACTCTACGGAAAATTTTATTTCTTCTTACCTGCTATCGCAGTCTTTTTACCACGACGGGTTCTTGCATTAGTCTTTGTTCTCTGACCTCTGCAAGGAAGTCCTCTTTTATGTCTCATACCTCTGTATGAGTTGATTTCCTGAAGACGTTTAATATTCATTGTAACTTCACGTCTTAAGTCACCTTCGATATTATATTCAGATAAAGCATTTCTGAGTTCTTTAATATCATTTTCTGTTAAATCATCTGTTCTCAAATCAGGAGATATTCCTGTTACTTCAAGAATTTTCTTTGCTCTTGCCGGTCCTATTCCGTAGATATAGGTAAGAGCGATTTCTAATCTTTTGTTACGAGGTAAGTCTACCCCTACTAATCTTGCCATGTTTTTTTCCTTCTTTATTTTCTACTACTTATATTTTTTACGCTTATCCTAAATTATTGCTTCACACTCCGCTGTCATTCGTTCCATTTTTACTGACGTAAAAAGTTCCACTCATTCGCTCCGTGCTACTTCGAGTTTCGCTAACGCTCACTCTACGCAAAATTTAGCCTTGTCTTTGTTTGTGTTTTGGATTTTCACAAATTACAGCTACTCTGCCTTTTCTCTTAATTACCTTGCACTTGTCGCACATAGGCTTTACTGATGTTCTTGTTTTCATAATTTTTTCCTTTTCGTTATTTATAATCTACTAGTTATTATTTAAGCCTGAAGGTTATTCTGCCTTTTGTTAAATCATAAGGTGTCATCTCTACCTTAACTCTGTCACCCGGTAAAATTCTGATAAAATTCTTTCTGATCTTACCTGATATATGAGCCAAAATCTCATGCCCGTTTTCAAGTTCAACCCTGAACATTGCGTTTGGCATGGATTCCAATATTTTTCCTTCAATTTCTATTACGTCTTTTGCCATTTTTGTCCTCTATTTTCGGCTTTCAACAGACAACACTATTCGTCATCTTAAATAATCATATCTGCTAAAAATCTTAATGCAAGCATTATTATTGATATTTGAGCATATTTGTTAAGAATTGTAATTGATTGTTTTTATACACAAGGGTTATATAATGAATATAGTTACTGTTTTATTTTTTATATTCTTAACTTTAGATAAAATGCCTGTTTTGAGATTTTTCATTCGCATTTATTTATATTATAAAAATATAAAAACAATCAAGTTCGTTTTTGTCGGTTACAGTTAAATAAAATTTATACTTAAAAAAAGGTAACTATATACAATGTTACAGTAAAATACCGTCATTCTGAACCCAATAATAATTTAGGGGTGAAGAATCCCTATAACTTATATTTTAAAGAGATTCTTCGGGGTTAAATTGCTATTTCCCTCAGAATGACAAGATTATAACAATATTACTGTAAAATAGTATATAATCCCTAAAAAAATTTGATACTTAACTGACTAAATCACACAAAGACAAGTCTTTAATAAATAAACAAGTATAGAGTTTGCGGAAAAATTAAAATTTTTCCTGCAAACTCTGGGGAACGGTTTCGATTTAGGCTACGTGCTATCCCGCACCTAGCCTAAATCTCACACA
>CACWIL010000084.1 GCA_902760905.1 uncultured bacterium | reverse complement strand
GACTCACTTATTCTTGCAATACTGTCAATAAAATCCTTTGCATAATTCATATCCTTCATGATGATAGAGTTTGCACTTCTTTCTATCATATTAAAACCTTCTTTTAATGATTTTGTCGGCTGAATTGCAGCTTTAAAATTTGTATTATTGACTGTGTTGATTGGGCTGATTTTCATTTTTTAATCCTTTCTTATAAATAAAATATCAAATTAATTATCAAATCTGCTAAAAGCATAAAAACTGTCGATAAAACAGCAGCTTTGGTTGTCGATTCACCGACATCTTTTGCGCCGCCTTTTGTTTCATACCCCTGCGTTGCGCACACAAGAGCAATTAATATTCCAAAAACGATACCTTTAAAAAGGCTTATGTAAACATCCCTAGTGTTTAACCAAAGCCATACTGAGTTTATATACCTTGCCGGATGAAGTCCTATTGTTGCGTGTGATATTAGCATACCTCCCAAAATACCAACAACTTCCGCAATCATAACTACCATCGGAACCGTAATAGCTGCAGCAATAATTCTCGGCGTAAAATAATATCCTACAGGGTCGACTTTTAGAGTTTTTATTGCATCTACCTGTGAAGTTACCTGCATGTTTGCAATCTCAGCCGATATTGCTGTCCCAGCTCTTGCGCCTATAGCTAATGCTACAAACCCCGGTGCAATCTCTCTTATCATAACAATTGCAATAGAACCACCGATATATGCTTCAGCACCGGACATCAGAAATTGTTTTGAAACCTGTATCGCAATTACAGCAGCAGAAACAAAAGCTATGACAAGTGATATTACAAGAGAGTCAAAACTTATTTGTGCAGCCTGAGATAATGCATGCGAAAAACGTGAGCCTCCGCTTAAAAGATAGCGGATGCATATCCACAAATTAATCATACATTTTCCGAAAAACTTAGTCATCATATATTGGCGTACACCATCCTTTAAATTTTTCTGTTTTACCTCTGACTACATCAAAATATAAGTCTTGTATCTGTTTGGTAATTTTTCCTGTTTTACCGTCACTAATTAATCTTTTATCGATACTTTCAACAGGAACAATTTGAGCACCAGTTCCACAGCAGAAACATTCTTCTGCATTATAAATCTCAGTTCTGTCTATCGGTCGTTCAGCAACAGGAATCCCAAGCTCGTGAGCAAGCTCTATTACCGTATTTCTCGTTACGCCGATTAAGATATCATCAGTAATACTTGTTGTGGTTAAAACTCCGTTAAATACAAAAAATATGTTCATAGCAGAACCTTCAGTTACCTGTCCTGATTCAGACAAGACAACCGCATCGTCAAAACCCATTTCGTGCGCATCGGTTTTTATAAGTGCCGAGTTAGCATAAGCTCCGCTGACTTTAGCTCTCGGCGGAATCGCATTATCAGAAGTTCTCCTCCAGCTAGAAACACAAAGTTTTAAGCCTCTTTCCGCATCAAAGTAATTACCGAAAGGAGTTGTGAATATTAAGAAAGAATCTTCGTTATCTGTTAAAGTCGGACCGACTTTTATTGCTGATTTATATAGTGTAGGACGGATATAAGCATCCGTTTTATAATTATTTTTCTTTAATAAGTCTTTTGTTATCTGTTCGTATTCATCAAGTGTATAAGGTGATTTCATCCACATAACTTTTGCACTTGCCAGGAGTCTTTTATAGTGATCTTTTACTCTGAAGGCATACATTTGTCCTTCGTCCTGATTATAATACCCTCTTATGCCTTCAAAAACAGATGTTCCGTATAAAAAAGCGTGTGTTCTTACGGGTAAAACCGCTTTGTCCGCTTCAATATATTTACCGTTCATAAAAACGAATTCAGTCATTCCCTAATCTCCTGTTCTTGTTAATTATACTACAACTAATCATTATAGATTTAATTTTTTAATCCTCTTTTGTAAAATTTTGTAACAATTTTCTTTTTTTTCTAAAGTTTTTTAGGAAAAAGACGATAAAAAAGGTATAAGTAAGTTTAAAAAATCAGGAGAAAATATGTCAAGCTCTATAGAAAAGATATTTAACCAGTATCAGACAAAATTTCCTATGTTCACAAGAGAAGCTGTTATTAATGAAATGGTTAAAGACGGCGTATTTGACAGATTAATTAAGTCAGGTGAAATAAAAAAGTCTGATTTGGAAAATATTAAAAAGGGAAAAAGTTTATTTTTGGTAGATAATTCGATTTCTCAAATAGGTAAATCTTTAGAGCTTGATGCAACAGCTATTTTTGGCGGAAAATTCAGTACGCAAAAACCGGAGCAAAAAAAGAATAAAATCGAAACAAAACAACACCAAGCTACATCTTTAGTAGATGTTAATGCCAGGGGTGAAATATTCACTTCCCAATTTTACATTGAAGGAATAAGAAAAAAATTTGATGAAAAAAAATATAAAATAACAAAAGTGATTGATAAAGATTATCCGAACTGTTCAACAATTACGGTTACCGACAGAAAAACAAATAAAAAGATACGTGAATACAGTATATATGATTCGTCGAGTTCTTGGTCAACAAAAAATGTTGACATAAATATAAGTGATTATGATAAAGACGGTAAAACTGTAAAAGAATTTGTAATGGTGAGTGAATATGGAAGTAATTGTTATATTGGAAAAGTATCAAAAGATATCAGCGATAAAGAAGCTATAGATATATTTTATGAAAAAAATGGAAATATAGAGAAGACTTATGAATGGTCAGAAAAAATACAAAACGGTAAAAAAGTTATGGATATTGATAAAGTAACGCTTTATTCAAACGGTAAACCATATAAAGTTCTTGAAGGAAATTATGATAAAACCATATCAAATTATACGGTTGATGAACTGGCAAACCTGTTAGAAAATAAAAACTCTTTAAACATTGAAGAACAAATGCACCTGTCATCTTTGATTGATACAATAACCCAAAAGAATGTTTTTGAGATGGTATTTGATTATCAGACAAAAACCGGCAGAGATTTGCTTGATGATATTCAAAAAATTGCAGACAATGATAAATCAAAATTTGGAGAATCTTTTTATGTTCAGTCTTCCGCCGGAAAAATGATTAAGCATATAAGAGAGTGCATGGCATACGAAGGAGGTTTAAGTAACGACAGCTGGCTGAATGATCACTCTGAAGAATATATTACCAACAGATTGATAAAAGATTTGGAACATGGAAGAACTGACTTATTTAAAGAAGATTTAAAGCTTGTGGGAATTAATCTTGATGAAGAAGAAAAAGAAGATATTATTGAGCTTTTTGGTAACATAATGGTAGACAAAGTTCTTAAAAAATTCCAGCATAAAGCTGATTCTCTTTACAAAGGCAGTATAGAAGATAAAGGTTTAACTAAAGGTATTCTTTACACAATAGCAAAAAGTGACAGCATTAAGCCTAAAGAAAAGGCAGATATAATACTGGATACCATGACTCAACTCGGTTATATAAGAGATGATGATATCCGCAAAGAAATAGCTGACTTTACTAAGAGTAATGAGTTTATGAATCTGATGACAAGATATTGTACGGAAGGTAAGTACAGCAAAGATATTTTGGCAGATATGCAATTAAACAGAAATAATCCCGATAAAATCCTTGTTGATTTTAAACGCCTTAAATCTAGAAATGAAGAGAAAAAAGAAAATGCTAAAGTTTCCAGACCGAACGGAAAAATAGATATAGATTTTAAACAGGGAAATACCGGTGACTGCTGGCTGCTTGCAGGTGTAATATCTTTGTGTAAAAAAGAAAATGGCAAAGCTAAATTAGAATCGCTTATAAAAGTCGATGAAAAAACCGGAGATGTTACGGTAACTTTAAAAGGTGCAAAAAAAACATATAAAATCTCTTATGATGAAATAAAAAACTCGAACCATCTTTCAGGCGGTGACGGTGATATGAGAGCATTAGAGCTTGCATTTGATAAATATATAAGAGAGCTTGCATACGATAAAAAAGTTATGGCTAATCAGGTAGATATTCAGGGAAATACAACGTATTATCTTTATCAGGTTCTTTTTGGTGACGGAAAAGATTTTGGCAAATATAAACCTGAAATGAACAAAGAGTTTAACAACCCGAATAAATCATTTTGTATTGGAGCAAGTATGTTTGATGCCCCATATAATGAAACAATAGATGCAATGACAGATTCAAAAGGCAAGAAGGTTAATTTTGTTACCGGACATGCATACGCTGTAGTAAAAACCGATTCTAAATATGTTTATCTCGTAAACCCATGGGATTCAAAAGAAACTCTGAAAATAGAACATGAGCGATTAGAAAAACTCAGAGTAAATGTTGGTGAATGTATTTACTAAGATTAACATTTATTTACAAAAAGGCAATTTCTTCAGACTAAAAAACTTTATATAAATATAAAATGTGTGTGGAGGCAGTTTTATGTTTGAAGTAAATAATGGTGTAGCTAAGATTGACGGTGTTAAAGGAAAATATAAAGAAGAACAGGTAACAAATCCGTCAGTAAGATACGGGAGAAACTCTGTTCAGAATTTTTACAACTATCTTGAACAGCCGTTAGCAAATGACAATCATGCAATTCCGCCGATTTTAGATTTTGGCATAAACGATAATGCTGTACAAAATAATATAGAAAAAATGGAAAAGTATACAAAAGATAATGACATTTATCTAAAATCCCTTCCTCCATTAGAATATGAATATCGCTATATGCCAAATATGCACAAGTCAAATGAAGTAGATAAAGATGCCCTTCTTGGTGCGGCTTATGAAGAACTGGGCAGAAAAAAAGAGGTTGATACAATAGTTTTAGATGCCAAGTTTGCAAAAAATAGCAACTATTCTGCTGATTTGATGGATTTAAATAAAGACGGCAAAATTGATATAGGTGAATACGGAAGTTCTATTCTGACTGCAGATATGATAAGCAACAACGGCAGTATTAACGGAACCATTAATCGAAACGGACATAACGCCGTTCTGGAACTTACCAAAAGAGCTAATGCAGAGGCAGCAACTCAACTATATTCATCATTGTATAATAAATACAATTTAGCTGATGCAGCACAAAAATTTAGTCCAATGTAGTAATAAAATATTACAGTTTTAGTCAGAAGAATCTCTTTAATTAATACATTATGGAGATTCTTCATACTTAAATTGATATATGGTTTATATAATGACAGAATTTTACTGTAATGTTATATAAATACTTTTTATTACTTCTTCTATGTTGCCAGGAATGAAGAATATTGGTTCTGAAGACCTGCAATCATTATATCCATCGAAGAGAATTTGTTTTCCAGTCTTTTTCTGTATTTTTCTATAGCCTGTGTGCCGTTAACAATTTTCTTTGATATGTTGTCAAGTTCGGTTGTAAATGATTTATTTGCAGTTGTAAAGTAACCGCTTGCACCCTGGATAGCACCTTCAACTATTTCTTCTACTCTTGTCAAAATACCTTTGTTGATTACATTACCGTTTGCATCTGTACTTCCGATTAACAATGCTTTTACATCTTCTTCATAGTTTTCAAAGGCATTCATGAATGTTTCCTTATCAAGAGACAGGAATGTAATATCATTGTTATCAGTTGAAATGCTGTTTGCGTTACTTTCTGCAGAAGCTTTTATACCGATAGATGCAAGGTTTCTGAATCTTGTAGAACCGGGGTCTGCGCTGTTCATAACTGATCTTATGCTATTTCTGATGAGTTTTAACATTGACTGATCTTTAAGTTTTCCGTCTTTTGCAACTGCTGTATCAATGTTCGCTATTAACTCGTTGTATCTGTCCAGAATATTTGTAATAGCATTAACTAAACTTTCTGTGTCTCGTTTTACGGTAAGTGTTACTGCAGAACCGCTGGTTAAACCTTTTAGGTTGATTGTCAGTCCTGTTATACCTGTAGAATCACTTGTTACGTTGTTCGACAGAGAAGTGTATTTTGCACCGTTGATTGTTAATACTGCGTTTGAACCTATTGTTTGAGCATCCATTACAAGATTGTTACCATTAGTTAACCCCAGAAGGTTTGTAAAGTTTGT
>CACWIL010000083.1 GCA_902760905.1 uncultured bacterium | reverse complement strand
AAAGACAGGCTGGATATAGTAGATGTTGTGTCCCAGTTTGTTGCTCTCAAAAAAAGCGGAGCAAACTATTGGGGACTTTGTCCTTTTCATAACGATAAAAAGCCATCTATGTCAGTAAGCCCGTCAAAGGGAATATATAAATGTTTTTCCTGCGGAGCAGGCGGTGATGCTCTAAATTTTCTTGTAAAAATTCAAAACCGGGAATACAAAGACGTAATATTTGAACTTGCTGAAAAATACGGATTTGAACTGCCTAAAAAGTTTGGGGCAAATAATGAAAATAAAAATATAAAAAAGAACATGCTATCTGCCTGCAAGCAAGCAGCTGTTTTTTATCACGATTTTTTGTTTACTGCTGAAGCAAAAAAAGGCATGGAGTTATTAAAAAAACGTGATATTACGGAAGATATTATAAATACATATTCACTCGGTTTTGCTCCGGACAAGTTTGATACACTTTACAAAGCATTAAAAAAAGATTTTTCGGATGAAGTATTGGAAAAAGCCGGACTTATTCTAAAATCAAGCAAAGGTACGTATATTGACAGATTCAGAAACAGAGTAATTATACCTATAAGAAATGAAAACGGGGAAACGGTTGCTTTTGGTGCACGTGCAGTGAAAGATGGAGAAGCCGCAAAATATTTAAATTCTGCGGAATCTTTGATTTATAACAAAAGTAAAATCCTTTTTGGCATGGATACTGCACAGGAAGCAATAAAAGAACAAGACGGCGTAATAATCATGGAAGGATATTTTGATGTTATATCAGCTCAGGCACATGGTGTTAAAAACGCTGTTGGTTCCTGCGGAACAGCCCTGACTCCGGATCATGTAAGGTTAATATCAAGATACACAAAGTCAAGAAGAATTTATCTTTCTTTTGATACAGACAGTGCCGGAGTTAACGCAACAAAGAGAGGCAGTGCGGTAATTAAAGAAACACTTTCTGCTGTAGGTAACGTAAAGCAATTTGATGAAAGCCATATATCATCAGTTTCTGATGACAAATACGCATGCGAAATCAGGGTAGTTTCGCCGCCTCAAGGCAAAGATCCGGATGAATTTATAAGAAACATGGGCGGGGATGCCTATTTAGAGTATGCAAAAAACGCACCACTACTAATTGATTTTCTCCTGAATAATACCCTGAAGAACAAGAATAATGCAAATACTCCACAGGAAAAAGCTGATCTGGTATCGCAGATAATAGATATTCTGAAGGATGTAAATAACAAAATTATCCAGACGGAATATGTAAAAATGGTTTCTGGAATAATTGATGTTGATGAAAGAGCCCTGCAGAAAGAACTTGCTAAAGCTAATATTAACAACGATTACAGATTTAGAGTACAGGATTCTGCACAAAATGTAACAAAATCTTCACAATTAGAACTCAAAGCGCAAAAAAATTTATTGAGCGTTTTTCTAACAACTGACAGTCCGTTAAGTTATATGCGACTTAACGAATTGTTACCGGAAAATATCATTCAAGATGAAAAGTTAATAATTGTAAAAAATACAATTGACAAAATGTCGTGTACAGTAAATAATGTTAGGGAATTAACAAAGGAATTGTATACGCAATTCATTGAGGATGAAAGCCTGACACAGATTCTAACGGATTTGATAGGGTATTCCGAAGCCTTTAACGGTTTGGAAACGGACGAATTTGAACGAGCTGTAAAGGAAAATATTTCAAGACTTAACAGGTTATATCAGGAAAAAGAAAAAAAAGAACTTCAGGAAAAATATAAACAAGTTAATGATGACGAAATAGAGTCCCTCAAAATGCAAATGCAGCTCAGAGATAAATTAAAATTAAGGACTGGAGATTAACTAATGACCCAAAGAAAAAACTCACATTCATCAGTAATCAGTATTGAAGAAGATAATCTTGACATGCTGGATTTTGACTCAGAAAAAGACGTTGATGAAGAAACTGAAGACTACATCGAAACTGATTTGGGAACAGATAATATAGAGGATATTATCAGCACTTCTAAATTAAGCGGAGTAAAAGGTGATGATTTTTATATGATGGATTCTGATATAACAAGAGAATCTATAAACGAAAATGAAACACCCAAATCAAGCGTTGTTGAAGACCCGGTTAGACTTTATCTAAGAGAAATCGGAAGAATTAAATTATTATCAACAGCAGAAGAAATTGAACTTGCAAAAAAAATTGTTGAAGGTGAATCAAAAGCAGCTGCTATTGCAAAAAGAAAATTGGTACAGGCTAACCTCAGATTAGTTGTAAGTATTGCGAAAAAATATGTAGGCAGAGGCATGTTATTCCTGGACCTTATTCAGGAAGGAAACTTAGGCTTAATCCGTGCCGCTGAAAAATTTGACCATGAAAGAGGTTTTAAGTTCTCAACTTATGCAACATGGTGGATTAGACAAGCTATAACAAGAGCTATTGCTGATCAGGCAAGAACTATCAGAATCCCTGTTCATATGGTTGAAACTATCAATAAATTAAAAAAAGTTACAAGAAGATTAGCTCAGGAACTTTCAAGAAAACCAACCGAAGAAGAACTTGCAGTTGAAATGGGTGTATCTATTCCAAAATTAAGAGAAATTGTTAAAATCGCACAGGAACCTTTATCACTGGAAACACCTATTGGTAAAGAAGAAGACTCAAGACTCGGTGATTTTATTGAAGATAAAGAAGCTGATGCACCAATTAAAACCGTTGCTTCTGAGCTTTTAAGAGAAGACCTTGCAGAAGTTCTCTGCACACTGTCTCCCCGTGAAAGAGATGTTTTAAGACTTCGTTTCGGAATGGATGACGGACGTCAGAGAACATTAGAAGAAGTTGGTCAGCTGTTCGGCGTAACCCGTGAACGTATCAGACAAATTGAAGCTAAGGCGTTAAGAAAACTAAGACACCCAAACAGAAGTAAACGTCTTAAAGAATATGTAGAAAGCTAGACATGAAAAAACGGACTTAAAAAAAAAAGTCCGTTTTTTTTATTTTAAAATCAACTCAGGATACTCTTTTTTTAAAATTTCTGCATCCTGTACAGATAATAATTCCTCTGTATGCAGTTTAAATGTGAAATCCGGTTTAAACATGTATTTTCTTTTTTCTTTAAATTCTTCTATATTGTGGGTTATACTTTTCAGGAATTTAAACGTATATTTTAAATCCGAAATCCCGGAAAAAATATTGGCAAAATCTGTTCTTAATTTATTAATGTAATCTCCGGCATATTCTGTCACACCAAGCCAAGGATCAACAATTATTGCATCTTTGTTTTTAAAGTTATAATATCCTTTCGGCTCGAATGACTTATCAGTGATAATTGCAACAACATGATCCAATTGTGTTTGATATCCGCTTTTTTCTTTGTTATAAAATATTTTTGCAGGATAAATATTGTTTATTCCGTTAACTTTCCCTATAATTTGTGCAACAACTGCTGATTCATAACAATTACCTATTTTGTGTTGTTTAAGCATGTTAATAATATCTCTGAAAAGGTCTGTTCCATCTCCTTGTTTATATCGCAGATTATCCAGTTTCATAGATTTTTTTAGTCTGAAATTCCCAAGTTTATAACAAATATTGTCAGGATATTTTATGGCTTGCTGATGTTCTACACTTTTTTTTATTTTGCTTTCAGAAATGTGTGGGTAAATAGAATTAACTGCCCGGGTAATTCTGTCAGCATCTCTTATTGCTTTATTTCTGCTTTGAAAAGTAATCATATTCTGTATAAAACTCATAAAATTTTATTTTGTTATATGTGTTTACAAACCGTAACAAAAGTTTGTATAAAATATATAATCATGATATTATCTTTATACAAATCCAACGACAAATTTTAAGTAAGGAGAATCCCTATGTTAGCATTTTTATTCAAGAATGATGTCGAAAATGAATGTGAAGCTTTAAATAATTTTTATGCAAAATTAAAAGATATGTATTCTTTTAACTTCATAAGCGATGAGAGAAAAGAATATTTAAAATCACTGATGGAACGTTTTGGTTACCTTCCTTATCCGCATATAAAAGCACTTGAAGAGCTCTCTGATTCTGAAGTTTTGTATGCTCTTGAATATAAATGGACTGCTAACGGTGTTTTTAAGGACGGAAAATTTGATTTTTCAAAAACAAGTGTACTTGCAAGAAACAATGTAAAAGATTCTTCCTGGCTACAAAAAGAAGGACATGACATCAAGTTAACAAATCTTGCCGGACTTGGAAACGGAAATTTTTCAAATGAGTGCGGAAAATTTATGAGTTGGATGCGTCAGTTGTTAATCTTACCAACCGGCAATAAAGAAAACAACATTTTCGGAACAACAATGTATTTAATACCTTTCCATCCAAGAGAATTTGGTGTTGCTTATCTTCCTACAGCAAGCTGTGTGAGTCCTAATCTTGAAGATAAAAAAATTCTTGAAAGAACTGGCTTTAATGCAGATGAACAAGTTAAAATATTTATCAAATTAACACAACTTGCAGGACATCCGGTTATATATGATATACTTCCTCAGACCGGAAGATTTTCAAAATTAGTGCTGACAAATCCGGATTGTGCAAGATGGTTTGATATTAATGCACTTTCAGATGAACTGAAAAAGAGCGTTGATAAAGTTGTTGAAAAACTTTCATCTAAATATTCCTCAGAAGATCTTAATATAGTAAGTGACATTTATAAGAAGAATTTAGACGGTGAAAGCTTCGGAGATTTAAGCGAACATTTTCAGAATATTTTTAATGATATTAATGACGAAATGAAAGAAGCAAAAATCTTTTTATCAAACTCTATGCTGGAAAGAAGCATACAAGACAAACTTCATAAAAAGGCAAGAAATATAATCAACAGAGCTGCGAATAACCTCAGAGGTAAAAAACTTAAAGAGTCTGATATAACAAATCAGGGCGATATAATAAATACACTTATAAAAGAAGGTATGTGGCCTGCTCCGGGTGGGGCATGGTGTTCAGCAGGAGTTCCGGTATTTGACAAAATGAGCGAAGGAGCTTCTTATCCGACATTTAAGCATTATAAATTTAACGGTGAAGATGTTACAGAGTTTGCAAACCTTGACTGCCAGACACCATATTACTTTGTTAACCTGGAAAACGGTAAATATAATAAAGATGTAATAAACTTCTTTATTAATTATATGAAAGAACTTCAGTCAGAATTTAACTTTGACGGTTTTAGAATTGACCATATTGATCACATTGTTGATGAAGTTTCTGAAAAAGATGGTGTACCGATTAGTTACCGCGCACCAAGAAAAGTCTTAGGAGCGTTAAATACTGCAATGAAAGAAAAAATCCCGTATTTTGCAGTTCTCGGAGAATATATGCTTTGGGATAATTATTATAAAGAATATCACGAGGACATGAATTTTGATTTACTATGGGGCAATGATATAGTTTCACAAAGTTCTAAAACTCCTCAGGTAATTGCTGATGATAATTTGTATCTGTCAAATTACAACTCTTCAAGCAAAAAGTCTACACCGCTATCTATTTTAAAATCATACAATAATCAGGACGGAGAGTTTGAAGCAATTGACAGATATCCGGGACAATTAGGAAAACAGGGAGCTTTGTTCAAATGGTTCAAATATAAATTCCTTCCGGGCGGACGATTTGCACAAAGACCGGTTATGTACATTGATGGTGATGAATCATTTACAAAAACCGGTATGGAATATGTTATCGGCAACGAAGTTTCTATGAAACGTGAGAAGGATTACGATTTCTATTCTAAATTTGATGCAATTGACAGATTTGTAAAAAATTGTCCTGTCATAACTGATGGTGAAGCACATATAATAAGACAGGACGACGACGGCTTTGCAGCCTGGCAGATACAAAAAGAGGGACTGAAAAATTCTATACTTGTTATTGCCAACTCCCAGGCTCCATCAGAAAAAGTCCAAAAAGATGACGGAAACGGCAACTGCTGGACAGAAATAATTGAAGGCAGAGAAGTTTTTGATAAAACAATTGAGTTGTCATGCGACTATTCAATAGTTTCAGAGTTTAGATTTGACGGA
>CACWIL010000082.1 GCA_902760905.1 uncultured bacterium | reverse complement strand
TACCAGTTGAATTGTGTTATTTATAATCGTTATAGTTAACGCAGCTGATATAATAATTACAAAAATCATAGTTGTGTTAACAACATGCATTAAAACCTGAATTTTTTTTGCCAGTTCTTTTGCATAACCCAAGTCTTCAACACCTTGAATTGGCTTAATTTTATTAAATATTTCATCAATATTTTCCGGTTTATCTACTTTTACTCTTAAAGTATCCGGCAGAGGGTTTTCTATATCATGCAAACCAAGTTCATGCTTTAGCGTTCCCCAGGATTCTTCTTTCGTTTTAAGAGTAACACCACGTACATGATTTATTTCAAGGATTCTGTCCTTTACTACAGAAGGCGAAGTCCCAGACTTTAAATAAACTGATATTTCAAGTACGTTTCCAAGCTCATTGGCAAATGTTGACAATGATAAAGTAAATCTGAACAGTACACCAAACAGAGTTAATATTGCTGCCATAGTTGTAATAATAACTAAATTAATAATACCTGTCCGTTTTATATCATTAACTGCTTCAATTAATATACGATAAGCAATTCTTATATCACATAGCCAATCTTTTGGTATGTGTTTTTTTACCGTACGTTTTAATTGCTGTTTGCTATCTTCCATATGTTCCTGCCTGTTCATCCTTAATAATTTCGCCGTTGTCTAGTGTTAAAACACGCTTTCTGAACCTGTCTACAAGAGTATAATCATGAGTTGAAACTATAACTGTAATACCTCTTTGATTAATTTGTTCAAGAATCTGCATAACATCAAGCGAGTTTTTGGGATCAAGGTTGCCTGTTGGTTCATCAGCAATAAGAAGCGGCGGACCATTTACGAGTGCTCTGGCAATACTAACACGCTGTTGTTCACCCCCTGACAATTCTGAAGGTTTTGCTTTTGCTTTAAGCTTATCCCTAAAGTTCTGATAACATAAGCAATATTATCAAATACTGTTTGATTCTGCAGAAGTTTATAATCCTGAAAAACAATTCCCATACATCTTCTGAGATTTGGTACTTTTTCAGGAGGTAAATTTGCTATATTAATACCACCTATCAAAACAGTTCCGGTAGTCGGGGTTTCTTCTTTATAGAGCATTTTCATTAAAGTTGATTTTCCGGCACCAGATGCTCCTGTGATAAACACAAATTCACCTGACAAAATATCAAGATTAATATTTTTTAATGCATAATTATTTTTGTATTTTTTTGTTACCGATCTTAATTGTATCATTTTACTATCTCTAATATTCTCTTAGTTATATTTTCAGCATCTAATTTATAAAAAGATAAAAGTTCTTTGGGAGTACCGCTTTGACCAAACTGATCATTAATTCCAAATCTGTATAATAACACAGGACAATTTTCAGACAGACACTCAGCAACAGCAGAGCCAAGACCTCCAATAATTGAATGATCCTCTACTGTTACAACCAGGTTTGTTTTCTCAGCTGACTCAATTATTGTATTCTTATCAAGAGGTTTAATTACCGGAACATTAATAAAATCAACACTAATGCCTAATTCAGAAAGATTCTTTACAGCTCTATAAACCTCAGAGAAGATATCTCCTGAAGCTATGACGGTAATATCTTTGCCATCATTAATTTTAACAGCTTTATGAGGATTAAAAATATACTCCGAATCAAATATTGAAGGTACATCAATTCTTGAAGACCTGATATAAACTGGTCCATTACATTTATAAGCATATTTAACTGCTTGTTTTGCCTGTTCATAATCACACGGAGAAATAACAGTCATGTTTGGAAGCAAACGCATAAGCGCGACATCTTCCAATGCCTGATGGCTGGCACCGTCTTCACCAACAGTAATACCGCCATGTGCGCCTATAATCTTAACATTAGCATTTTGATAGCATACGGAGTTTCTTATTTGGTCATATGTTCTTCCTGTTGCAAATACAGCAAATGTAGCAATAAACGGAATTTTACCGGTTAATGACAAGCCCAATGCAGTTGTAACCAAGTCCTGTTCTGCAATACCTAGATTAAAAAATCTACCCGGAAAGCTATTTGCAAAAATTGAAGTTTTTGTTGAACCTGACAAGTCAGCATCAAGCACTACAATATTATCATCAGTTTTCCCAAGTTCTGCTAATTCCTCTCCGATTGCAGCTCTTATTGATTTTTTATTTGTAAAATCCGGTTGCATAATTCCCCTTTTTACTGATTTTAGCACAAAGACAAGCTAAATGCAAAAAAAGGTAAAAAACATTTAAATAATAATATATTAACCCTTAAAATAGTCACATATTAACTTTTCTCGTTTTGGGATAGCTTTTTTAACAGCTTCAAAAATAACATTCTTATTTAATTATTAAAGTATTATATAGTTGATTACATACATCTGAAGATGATTGGTGTATATGTAATTTTTTGATTTGTAATTCTTTTTGTTGAATTTGTTTTATTAGAATATGCTTCTTATCCACTGAAATTACCTTTCTTATTAAAGAATATAATGTTTTATTATATTTATCAATCAGTCTTTTAATGTATTCTGTAAATTATTCGTAACAATTCTTCATAATTTAGCAATTTTTTTAAAAACAATTACTTATATATATCATAAGACTTATTAACAAGAAAGAGGATACAGTGCTTATTTTCAAGTGTCTGAAATTTAGCATTGTAAATTTTTGTAACAATCTTACTGAAAACCCTAAAGTTTTATCAAAAAATGCCGATATATTATAGGTAAGTAAGTACATAAGGTTGCTATGAAAATACAGAAAGGAGTATTTCAATATGGCAGGTATTAATTTTAATGATTTACCAAAGAATCTGCAGGCTAAGTTACAGCCTTACATGACACTTGGTGGTGCAAAATCCGTAGAAGAAGCAGTTGCAAAAGCAAAAGAAGCTAAGGTTTGGTCAGATGCTGATGACAAAGCTTTAAACGCTCTAAACGGCGGTGCAAACTGGGGTAAAACAATGGATGAAGTTGCTTTCGATTCGTCAAAAGCAAAAGAGTACAAGCAGATGGCTGCTAATAATAAGTCGGCTAAAAAAGTATTTAATGCTGATTCTCAGAAAAAAAGTACAGGTTTCTTTGCACGTGCAAACCAACTAAGATCATCTTGGGAAAAGAAACTCGGATTAGCATCTGATGATCCAAACATAACTTATTCAGGGGCTGGAAAAGGTTTACTTTACCCTCTTATGATGCTCGGTGCAATGGCATTTGTTGCATGTCAAAAAGATGTTACGGTAACTCAGAATCAAGTTGTTAATATACCTAGAAATGACTATTCAAAGCAAATTAATGAAATTATTAACAGATTAGATAAGATTGAAAACAAATATGCAGATCAATTAAATGGTATTATGCAATTACTTCAAACAGTTGTTAATAATCAAAATGCAACAAGACAAGAATTGGAAGTTCAATTAAATAATATTTGTAACAAGTTAAAAGCATTACTTGAAGAGATTATTAAAAACCAAGTAGATATGAGAACTGACAGTAATAAAAATGCCGCTGATATCCTTGCTGCAATTTTAGCAATTGTTAACGGTACTGATAATGTTGAAAAGAAATTTGCTGATTTAATGAAAATTTTAAGTGAAATTAAAGATATTAATCTGCAAATACTTGATGAAATCAAAAAAGCTAAAGATGAGCTTAAAGCAACATTAAATACTAACAATCAGGCAGTTTTAAATGCCCTTGCAAAACTTAATGACAATGACCAGCAAACGCTTAATGTACTCAATGAAATTAAAGGCTTAATTAACAAATTTGGTACTGAAGGCAAATCAATGGCAGAAGCAATCTTGGTTGCAATCGGTAATTTAGATCCAAACTCTAAAGACTATAGCGCAAAATTAGATGCAATTATTGATTTACTTAAAAAGCTTGATGCAAATAATGAACAAAGAAGCAAAAATGTTATTGATGCTATATCTAAGCTCGGTGTAAGTATATCAGCAGACTTAACAGCAATTTATAACAAGATTAATGCAGGTGGTCAAACAGGAAAAGACTATAGCGAAGTACTTGATGCAATACTGAAAAAACTCGGTGAAATGCAAAATGACAACAACAATAACTTTGCTGCAGTTCTTAAAGCAATCGGTCAAATTGACATTAAACCTCAAGATTTGTCTTGGATTAAGGCTCACCTCGATGCTATCTTAGAAGCAATCAAGAATCATGAAGTAATCGTTAAAGTTGAAGGCGGTAAATGCCATTGTTGTGATAAGGACGGCAATACGGTTCACGAAGGTGTACTTGGCGATTTGAATGACCTTCTTGGTTAATTTATATAATTAAATATAAAGACTGAGCAATGCTCAGTCTTTTTTTTATTTCCTGACAATTGATTTTGGATCTAATATATCTCTTATTGCATCACCTAATAAATTAAAAGATAAAACAGCAATAAATATTAATCCCCCGGGTGCCAAGAGCCATGGTCTATATAAAATGTTCATATACTCTTGTGCTTCTTTAAGCATATTTCCCCAGCTTGCATCAGGCTGCTGGATTCCCAGCCCCAAGAAGCTTAATCCTGATTCAGCAAGTATATAAGAAGGAACGCTTAGCGTCATTGCTATTATTACATAGCTTGTAGTTTGAGGGAGAATATGTTTTATTATTATTCTAAGAGAAGAAGCTCCCATAACTTTTTCTGCCTGAACGAAGTCTTCCTGTTTAATTGATAATACCATTCCTCTTACAACTCTTGCGAATCCTGCCCAGCCAATCAGAGCAAGAATTATTACGATTAATGCAAATCTCTGAATGCTTGTCATTCCTGAAGGAAGTATTGCAGCGAGAATAATCAAAAGGTAAAAACTCGGGATAGCCATTACAGCTTCAGCAAAACGCATCATTAATGTATCAATAATACCGCCGAAATAACCTGATATTCCTCCATATAATAAACCAACCGGAAAGACTATTAGCATAGCAAGAAATCCGACAGTCATTGATATTCGTCCGCCGTATAATAATCTTGAAAAGACATCCCTTCCATTAATATCTGTGCCTAGCAAATGGAGTTCTCCGCTATTATTAACTCCGAATAAATGTCTATTAGTTGGTATAATTCCAAGTATTTTATGTTTTTCACCTTTCACAAAAAGCCTTAAATAATGCTTTTGCGCTTTATTCTGCTTGTAAACGGTTTGCATTAAATTCTCATCATATTGTCTTTTATAATTATATGTATATGGCATAGATAACTTGCCATTTTCATCAATTACATATATTTTTGAAGGCGGAGAGTATGATAAATCTCTGTTAGAAAATGTGCTTGAATATGGCGCAATAAAGTCTGCTAAAAGTATAATTATATACATTATTGCAAGTATAATAAACGCATAAGCAGCAAATCTGTCTTTAAAAATATCATTTAAAAGTTTCATTTATCTCCTTTGTAAATTGTAACGCAGATTATTTTTCTTCTGCCTGAGTTTTTCTTGTTCGCGGATCTGTAATCATTAATAAAATATCAGCTAATAAATTACCTGTAATTAACATAATTGTTCCCATCATCAGAGACGCCATAACAAGATTTATGTCAGATTTCATGACTGCCTCAAGTATTAATCTACCCAGCCCAGGATACTGAAAAACATATTCAGTAAGAGCTGCACCGCTTAATAAACCTGCAAATTCAAAACCCAACAATGTAATTAAAGGGTTTATAGCATTTCTAAGAGCATGTTTAAAAATCACTTTGAATTCATCAAGTCCCTTCGCTCTTGCAAATTTTATATAGTCACTATCTAGAACTTCAAGCATATTTGCGCGCATCTGCCTTTGCAATCCGGAAAGTGAAATTGTAAACAAAACAATTGCCGGTAAAACCAAGTGTTTTGAAATATCAATAATTTTTCCGGTAAAATTCAGGTCATTATAATTATATGATGTTAAACCACCTACAGGAAACCAGCCGGTTTTAACTGCAAACATAAGCATTAATATTGCAAAAAAGAATGAGGGAATTGCCATCCCGACACTTGATAAAATTGTTAATAATCTGTCAAATGCAGTTTCTTTTTTTACAGCAGCAATAATACCAAGTGGAATACCTGCTGCCCATGTCATAAAAATTACTATAACTGCTAAAAGCAGAGTATTAGGGATTCTTTCTTTTAATTTAACTGATACTTTTTCACCATCTGAAGTATATCCCAAATCAAGCATTACAAATGATTTCGCCCAAGAAAGATACTGAATTGCTATCGGCTTATCGAGATTAAGACGTTTTATCTCTTTTTGTAAAGTTTCTTCAGATATAGAGGGATTTAATCTCAACTCAGCCAGGGGGTCTACAGGTGCTAATCTTATAATAAAAAAACTGATTACAGATACAATTATCAATAACGGTACCACTTGTATCAGTCTTTTTAGTATATATTTAATTAACTCCACAAAAGTCCTCCTTAAAATCACTAATTTTCTATATATAACTCATCCAGATTATATAATAATCCGTTCAAAGCTGACGGAAATACATTCTTTATCTTTTTTCTAATTGCATAAATTTGCTTAGAAGAATACAGATAAATTACAGGATTTTCTTCATAAATAATCTCTTGATATCTGTCATAAAGTGGTTTTCTGTCTTCAAATGTTATTTTTAAAGCTCCCTGTTCAAAAATCTCATCCAGTTCTTTTTCCCACTCTAAGCGTTGATTAACCGGCACATTCATATTAAATAGATGTAATGTACCTTTTGAAGTCCATACATTTTTTCCGTCGTGGGGTTCAAGTGGTGAACCTGTCAGTCCCATTATAACCATATCCCAATCATACGTATTTGTTAATTTATTAACAAGTGAATTAAACTCTATCGGTTTAAAATTAACTTTCATCCCTAAATCTTCTAAATCTTGCTTAATTACAACTCCAAGAGCTTCACGTTCAAGATTCCCTGCATTGGTATATAAATCGAACTGAACAAGATTGCCTTGTTTGTCATATAATTTTTTATTTTTTAGTGTAAAACCCTGATTCTCTAGTAACTTTAAAGCATGTTTTTTATCAGCTTCGTGTCCTTTTATGTTTTTATTCAAGTATATTGAATTAATACTCTCAGCTGTATATAGTGGTTCAGCTACGCCAAATGCAATATTCTGTACCATATTTTTTCTGTCTACAGCTAAATCTATAGCTTTTCTGAATTCTTTGTTTCTAAACCATTTCTGCTTTACAGAATCTACATAATACTTTCCGTTTTTGTCTGCTCTGTCATTGAGGTTTATTGCCAAAAACAAAGTGCCGTTATTAGCTCCAAGATTAAATATGGTATAATCTGAATTTGCTTCACGTTCTTTATACGCAGCAACAGTATTCCCTTTTAATCCGATTACATCAATCTCTTTTGCTTCAAATTTCAGTATTTCGTTGTTTGTATCACCAACTATTAAATATACTACTTTGTCAAGATAGGGTAAGCGCTGGTTTTTCAAATTTATTTTGTAATAATGAGGATTCTTTTCAAACACAACTCTTTGAGCGGCTACATATTCTTTCAGTTTAAAAGCACCATTTGATACAATTGATTTTGGATTAGTATTTGTGTTTAAAAAAGCATTAAACACTGATGCACCTTTATCTGAATAAGGCTTAAAATAATGTTTTGGAACTATCGGGTATGACAACTGTCTTAAAAACGGTGCAAATGGTTTTTGAGTTGTAAATTTGACGGTATAGTCATCAACTTTTGTAAGAACAGGTAACTTTCCGTCAATTTTCATACTATCTGTTATTGACGGATTACCAAGACCTTTAAATACAATCTCTTCATAAGTATACATAACATCATCAACGGTTATTGGTTTTCCGTCTGACCATTTTATACCTCTTCTTAAATTAATAATATAGTCATTTCCATCTATACTATATGATTTTGCCAGCAGTGGTACTACTTTTCCGTTTTTAGCATCTGTTGTTAACAAACCGTCATAAAGCATTCCTGCCATTGCTGATGAGGTAGCATCTTTAGTATTACATGGATTAAATGTCTTAGGTCCTTCTCCTATAACGGATAAAATAAGTTCTCCGCCAAATTTACCGACAGGTGCCTGAGATTGAATATAATCCACATTATCTATTGTTACATTAATATTATCAGATGGATATGTAATTTCTTTTATATCCGGAGTAATTTGTTTATCAGTATGTATTTCAGGAGTATCAGCTTGCAAGCAGCCTTTTGCCGTAAAAATAACTAAAACTATACATATAATTATCCCTAACAATCTCTTCATAAATATTAGATTATCATATAATTAAATTTTGTGCTAATACCATAACGGGTAATTTCTACAATGCCATAAATGTAACGAAATGTAACAATTTTAGAAAAAACGCCCCAAAACCCTAAAGTTTTGCAGAAATATGCCGATAACCATGTCAAAGGGACAAAT
>CACWIL010000081.1 GCA_902760905.1 uncultured bacterium | reverse complement strand
TGGAAGGTTGAAGTATTCGAATAAAAATGATGTTACTGATTCTAAAGAATGGCCGCCTCTGTTTTTCCGTTTTTGTCCTAATCGTCTTTCAAATTCTTGAACAAATGCGGTCATAATTATATTATCGTCGATTGCTGTATGTTCTATGTTTAATTTATTAAGATTATCAAGTAAGCTTGTAAAATATTCAACAACAGTTGCACGTTCTGCTTCTAAGCATCCTTTTACGCCTAATTCATCCCATACCACTATAGCAGTTCCTACTTCGGTTTCACCGTATTTATCTAAAATAGCTTTAACTGCTTCTTTACAAAATTGGTTATCGTCTGATGGAATAATGGTCATTGCTTGATTAATAGGTAAAACAACATATTTTACAGTAATACAGAAAACAATTAAGTCATTAACTGTTTTAATTTCTTTGTTAAGCATTTCGACAAAATCAATATCTTGAAAATATGCTTTTGTTCCGGCTTTGGATAATTGTAAAATTTCTGATCTTAATTTTTCTTTTGCAACCAGGAATTTTTTTTCTTCTGAAAGGCTTTCCGTTCTTAAAATTGCTTCAATGAGATTTACTGCTTGTAATAATTTTTTTTCTTGTCTTCTTCCGATAGCTCCATACAAATCTGTATTTACTAATGCTCTTGCGAACCAGTAAATATTGCTAAACGGAGATTTTTGCATTTTTAATGCTAATGTAATTATTTCCGCCATTCTTCCCCCTCCAGTCTTTTTTGAGCCATTTTGCAATAGACTTCTGATTTTTCAATCAAAATGAAATTACGGTCAAATTTTTTTGCAGATACCGCAGTCGTTCCGGATCCGCCGAATGGGTCTAAAATAATTTGTCCTGAAACGCTGCTTATGATACGGTCGATGAGTGCTTCCGGAAATGGAGCTGGATGTGGATTTTTCATTTCTTGGGTGATTTCCCATACGTCAGTATATTTGTTTGCGCCTTTTACAAGTTTGAAATTTTTATTGCATAACATATAAATCTGTTCTGTGGTAGGTAAAAAGTAACCGGCGTTGAAGTTGATTGCTCCGGAACGTTTCCAAGTGATAATTTGTCGTAACGGGAATCCTTTAACAATTTCTCCTCTATCTTGTAATAAACCGGCCTGTACACGGTTTTTATTATTATAGAAGACTGCTCCGTCATCTTTGATTAACCGACACATCTCTGCTACGCAGAGCCGTTGCCATGCAACATACTGGTCGTAAGGCATATTATCATTGTAGTCTTGATAGCCGTCTTTAATAGCAGCGTTCTTCCATTTACCAGAATGGGTATTTTTCTTTAATCCGTTACCGGTGCTGTTTAAAAGGTTGTACGGTGGTGAGGTGATAATAATATCAATGCTTTTATCCGGTAGCTGACGCATGATTTCTAAAGAATCTCCTAAAATGATAGTATCTGTAATTTCGGGAATTTGCAGTTTTTGATTTTCCACAGAAAGTTGTTTAATTTCATACTTCATATGGTTTTCTCCTTCTTTTATTATTGATTTGGATTCATGTTTTGAAGCCGCATACGCTTTGTTTAGGGGTTCTCGTCGCTACGCTTTGTTCGGTGCCATTTTGGTTCGTAGCACTCTTACCCCGAAAACACACCGAAACCCCAAAAAGTAAGGGTTATCGGAGGTTTTTGTAAAAAACCGACGCTCTTAAATGCCCGTATGCGCGTTTTTGGGAACCGGGGATATATAATAGTACCCTCTTTTTTCAACCGGTTGCCAATTTCTTTTTATGGGCTTGCCAGTTGTTAAGTTTGGCTTGCTGGTCTGGAGGTAAGCTATATGTTGCCGGGAAATATAATTTTGCATTTTTGAAGGCTGTTGTTACGGTACGTTCATAGTAACCGGCTTTTTCTTTTTCCGGTCGGCAAAGTTTTGATTTTTTTAATAACCTGGTTACTTCCCCTTCTCCATACCGATATAACCAAAAAACTAAAGTCGAAGTGATTTCCTGGTCGAAGCCGGACGGGCTTTTATCTTTGGTTGTAGTTCTGCTGTATTTTTGCCAGTATTCCGGAGCAGCTGCATAACCGTCTTTTTCCATGATTCTTTTCAACAGGGGTTTTGCTTTGTACATTTTTTCGATCGTCCAGCTGATCGGCCGGAGCCGGAGCTTTTGTATGTCTTCATCAGTGAAGGCGTTAGTTGGCCAGGGTTCTTCTGTTCTCGCCGCTACGCTCTTGGTTGTTGTGCTTTCGGAGGTTTGCCCTGGCGTGTTCTCGCCGCTACGCTCTGTTCCTTCAAACAATGCCGCTACGCTGGTTTGTGGTGTTTTGTCGTTTGCGGTTATTTTTTCGAAGGCCAGCTGTACGGCCTGGTCTATATTTCCGTTATTGTTATAGCAGCAATATCCGGAAACGGTGAAGTAATGTTCTGCTGCGTACATTTCAACTTTTTTATCTGAAGATTTCCCTCCAGCTGATCCACGCCGGGCGAATAGTTCTAAAATCTTTTTTTTATTGCTGCAGGTTCCTATGATATGATATCCGGTACGGGAAACAGATCTTTCGATATATCCGGTTTTTCCTGCTTTCAGGATAGCCAGGATGTCTGCGGGGATCGCATCGTCCGAAACATCGTCAATATCTATGCCTATCAGGTTATTATTGCGTGTGAACGCAATTCCTATGCCGTCCGCCCTGCTGTTATTCGTCGGCAGCTGACACCGTTCAAACTCTTTTACTACTTCCGGAAACGAATATAATTTTTTGGTATCCCAGGGACCAGCTGTCACGTTTGGCATTTTAAGCGGTTTATCTCTTCCGGGTTTTTCGGCATAATGCCAGGTCAGCCAAAACGGAATGGATTTTAACTGTTCCGGGATTTTTTCAAAAACTGGTCGCATATTCCCTATCCTTTCATTAATTATTTTTCGGTTTTTAGAAGGTTATAATTCACTTGTTTATCTAATAGCTGGGAAATTCCTTGGGTTCTTATATAGGAAATTTCCAGATCTACGTCATAACCGGCAGGATCTTCCGGATATGTGAGCCTGTAAGCTTTTTTATAATTTTCATAAAGCTGGGCTTTTTTAGCTATTGCGTCCTGCAAGATTTTGATTGCTTTTTCTTTATCTGTCTGGGCTTTAGCCTGTTTGATGATGTCTTCCCAGGTTTCGGCAGCTTCAATTTTTGTTGTCCGTTCTCTTTCTTCCTGGTGTTTTGCTTCGGCTGCCGCAGCCTCTTCCTGGGCAAAGAAACGTTCTTTCGCAGGGTCATAACCCATGATTTCAGAAAATAAGAAAGCGCCAGGATTATTGATCGGTTTTCCTTTAGAATTGTTTTTTGCTGTAGTTAAATTAGCGATTGCTGTTGTACAGGCTGTCATAAAGTCTTCCA
This sequence comes from uncultured bacterium, assembly GCA_902760905.1. Taxonomy (GTDB): domain Bacteria; phylum Cyanobacteriota; class Vampirovibrionia; order Gastranaerophilales; family Gastranaerophilaceae; genus CAG-196. The sequence goes on along the minus strand of CACWIL010000081.1, from coordinate 2,756 downwards.
GATTGGTAAATTTGTTTAGTGTTGTTCTTTTATACATCATAGAAAAACCGTTTTCTTCTAATTGCTTCAGCATATTTACGACTTGCGTATTTTGCATCCAGGTTACGGATTCTTCTTTCTTGGGTAAATCAATATTTGCTGGTGTTGTTTCTTTTGTTGTTTCTTTTGTTTTTTCATTTTTTGATACAATAAAAAATTGTATGCTTTCGATCTTTCTGCCTACTTTGATAGGCTTGTACTCGATGTGGATATCAGTAATTTCATTAATTTTATCGACGGCGGAAACAATTACTTTTTTTATAAACAAAGATACGTTAAGTTTATTGGTTCTTTTATCCAAGTATTTTCCTTTGAGCTGGAACATATCTATAATTTGTTCAATACTGTATTCCGCCATGCCTTTGTATTTGTTCATTATCATTAATTGGAAGAAACGCATGGGGAATACGTCGCCCAGGCTGTTGAGAATATTGGCTTGTGTTTTTACATAACCGCGACCATATTTTTGTAATTGTAAGAGTTCGTCTGTAAGATCCGGATGAAATTTATATAAAATGTAAGAATTATTGCCGCCTATGGTATCCAGCTGGATAAACCAGGTTCGGCGTAACGTGATAGGTTTGCCGTTCCTGTCGTGTGTTGTTATAATGATAGGTTTTCTCATGATGCTGTTGCAGGCTTTATAAATCTGGTCGTAATGGTCTTTAGAATCCAGCTGACAGAGCTTTGCCAGGTCGCTGATGCTTATTTTGGTTGTTATGAAATCTTCTTCGTTAGTAGGGTTTAAATATGAAATCATGTTATATACAATGCGGAGTTCGACGGCGGAAAGGTTCTGCGAAGCTTCTGCAAGATTGTTGCTTTGTACTACAAGGGCATTTGTTCGTATTTTATTTATCTCTTTAATGGATGCTTGCATTGCTTTTTTGTCGGGTATTCCGTATTCTTGTATGAAGGCTTTCATCTGGCTGGCAGTACCAAATTCTTTGAAGTATTCATACATTTCTTCATAAGTTATTGTTTGCGGTTCTATGTCTTCCCACATTTTATCTAATGCCCTGCTTGACTCTTCCCTGTTGGCGTCTTCTTTTTCTATTTGTTTGTTATATTGTTCTTCGGTAAGTTCGTTAAACGAGGTTTCGTAATCGTGTTCCATGAAGCTGCTCCTTTCTTTTTACTTACTTAAAATTTTACAATATTGGTAAGATATTTGTCAATATAAACTTACTTTATTTTTTGTTTAGTCGGTAAGTTGATATTTGGCAAATACTTACCTTACAATCATCGTGGTAAGTGCAAGTAAGTATTAACCCTAAAAAAGTAAGTATTGACCCTGAAAAAGTAAGGCATTGACCCTGAAAAAGTAAGGTATTAACCCCAAAAAAGTAAGTATTGACCCCAAAAAAGTAAGTATTGGGCCTCAAAAAACTGTCAACCATGCGGGTTTGCGGCCTGTCGTAACATATTAAACATACATAAACAAAAACAACATCATACAATACGGAAAACTTACTTACCATGGCTGTACCATTTTTTTGCATGATGATGTTTTTTTTCTGCGAAACAAGAGAGGTTTTTAACGAAACAGTTTTTTAAGGTACACAGTCACATGGGGCCCCTGTCCCCATGTGACAAAGGTACACATTTTTTTGCTTTTTTTTTCTGTTGCCTTGAGCCTACTGTTAGAAACCTTACTTTTTTAGGGTAAATCTTACCGGAATGTCATTTTTGCTTACAAAAAAGGATTTTATCGTAAGAATAAGTTGCACTTTGTTTTAAATTTCTTTATTTTGGTTATAACTTACTTTAAAAAATAAAAATTATTGTAAGTATTAACCCTAAAAAAGTAAGGTTTGAAGTGCTTTTTGACGTTTTTGTAAGAGTTCGCCTTAAAAAGTATGTATTTAGTCAAAATTATTATAGACTATTTGAGAATAATGCCTTAAAATTAACTAAAGTAAGATTTTGATAAAACAAAAAACCGCATGGCTGCGTGATATTGATTATGAATCAAAAGGTATGCTTTTGAGAGTTTAATAATGGAGGTGTTATTAGTGAGAGTTGGTTATATAAGAGTTAGTACTACTGAGCAGAATGAGGAACGTCAGATTTTGGCGTTGAAAAAATTTGAAATAGAAAGATGGTTTTCTGAAAAGAAATCTGGAAAGAACGCGTCGGATCGGGAACAGCTGCAAGAGATGTTGCGTTTTGTTCGTGATGGTGATGTTGTGTATGTGAGTGAGTTATCCAGGCTGGCACGGTCTACGGTGGACCTTTATTCTATTGCTGCGGAATTTGAAAAGAAAAGTGTCCAGCTGGTGAGTGTAAAGGAAAATATTGATACAACGACAGCTACAGGACGTTTGTTATTCGGATTGTTGGCTGTTCTGGCACAATTTGAAAGAGAATTGATCCATGAAAGACAAGCAGAAGGAATTGCAGCGGCCCGGGCGCAAGGAAAGTCATTGGGACGGCCGAAGGTATCGTATTCTGAAGAAAAATTTGATGAATTATATAGTTTATATCAGAAACGATTAATAACGGCTGTAGCGATGTCGCAGCAGTTAGGCATTTCTCCTGCTACGCTGTATAGGATTTTAGCGAAGAAAAAAGAAGACGATATAAAAAATACAATGTCATTAAGTTAAGCTAAATTTCAGTTTTGCTCAGCAAGTTTTTTATGATATAATTTAAAAAATAATTTCCAGCAATGTCAATTTTATTGAATCTGTCTTGTATATATAATTAATAAAGGG
>CACWIL010000080.1 GCA_902760905.1 uncultured bacterium | reverse complement strand
ATCCGTCAACTTCTATTAAAAGCATACATTCTTTATCAGTTTTTAGTCCGCTTGGATAAAATCTTTCAACAGTGTTTATTGCATTCTTATCCATAAAATCTATTGTGGATGGGAATATTCTGGCTCTTATAATCCCGTTTACACCAGCCACAGCAGTTTCAATACTGTCAAAATATGCTGTTATTAAGGCATTTGATTCCGGTTTCGGAATAAGTTTTAGTTCTGCTTCTACTACAATAGCAAGTGTGCCTTCACTGCCAATAATCAATTGATATAAATGATATCCGACTGCATCCTTTATTGTGCCTGAACCGAGAGTCAATAACGTTCCATCTGCCAAAACAACCTTCAGACTCAAAATGTAATCTTTTGTTGTACCGTATTTAAAAGATTTTGCACCCCCGGAGGATTGAGCTATACTTCCGCCAATTGTTGAAACTTTAAAATTTGCAGGATCCGGCGGATAAAACAGACCGGAACTTTCAGCCAGATTTTTTATGTCCGCAAGTACAACTCCGGGCTGTACTTTCATTGTCATATCATCAGGATTAAATTCAAGTATCTTATTCATCTTTGAAAAGTTCAAAACAATCCCGCCGTCTGTACAGACACAAGAGCCTACCATATTTGTACCGGCACCTCTTGATATAATGGGCAGATTATGCAAATTTGCATACTTTACTATATTTTGGACATCTTCTATTGTTTCTGCAAAAACAACAATATCAGGAAGTTTTGCAGCATTGCGGATATTTGCGGAATCTTCTGCATAACAATATCTTTCCTCATCTTTGATAAGGATTTTTTCTTTTCCTAATACTTTTTTTAAATCATCTATTCTATTTCTTAACAACATTTGATGCTATTTTCTCGATACTTTTATTTAATTTTGCAAGCTGTTTATCCATACCACCGACTTTTTTGGTGAGTTGTGCCGTATCTTTATTATCCACCAAAGATACAACTTCTTCCAATTTCGTTTCTAACGCACTTATTTTATCTTGTTGAGATACAAATTTGCCTTCTATCTCTGATAAAAATTTGTTTAAAGCATCTTCTATCGGCTTTGCTTCGGATTTTGATTTTTTGTTATTTACATTTGACGCTACTATAATCTTATCCAGCTTTGCCTCAAGAGAGGAAATTCTTTTTGCCTGCTTTTCAAATACTGCCTCAAGTGCACTTACAAGTTCAGCAGACTCTGTATCATCCTGTGCTTCTGCCCTTAAATCTTCAAGCATAACTCTTATTTGATTTATATCATCTAGTGTATCTACTTTGTCTGATATCGTTGCTAACTGCTCGCCGGCTTTATCAACCCATTCTGCCAGATATTCAAACACCTGGTTAAATACCTGATTTGTCTGTGCCCCATTTTTTATCATTGAGTTTATTGCTGCAAGTTTGTAATCCAGTTTTTCAATTCCTGACTCATGCGCAAAGTTTCTTGTTCTTTCATCCAAATCATCAATTACAAGCTTGAAATCCTGTAAATTATCTTGTAATACTTTATAAGACTCGTCTGAAGTAAGTATTAACTTATTTGTACGAGTGCTTATACTTACAATATCTTCTGCAAGATTGTTAAAATCTTTCTTAAACTCTTCTGCTTCAAATTTCGGCATTTCTGATTTGATTGTTTCAACAATTTGATAAATATTGTTAGTAGATTGTATTAACTCTTCAAATTCTTTTGATTTATTATCTTCCTTCATTTCATTCAGGACTATACGCAAATTTGCTATATCAGACTCTAAATCCTGAAAACTGTATACATAATCAATATCACCGTCAGATGACATAATTGATGTTAATTTTTCGTTAATTAAGTCAATATCTTCTTTTAAAACATCAATCTTACTGTCTACAAGTTCTACATTATCCTTTACTTCCTGAATATCACCGGTAGTTGTTACTATATGACTTAATATGGTTATAAGTTCTGAATGCTTTTCTTGTATAAAATCAAGTATTTCTTCCTGTTCTGTTACAAATGATATCTGATTAAATATATCAATAAACTGAGTAATAATATCAGATTTCAAGTCTGACAAATTTCCAGTAAGAGATTTTACGGTATTGTCCTGGGTTTCAATTTTTGCAGAGATTTCATCTAAAGATTGAGAAATATTGTGTTTTACAAGAGCATTAAGTTCCATCACTTCAGGTAAGCTTGAACCGCAGATACCGTTCAAATCTTCCATATAACCTAACTGCTCATTTACTAAATCTTCAATCCCCTTAATTTGATTTTTTATTGACGTATGGAATGCCTCATCAAAAGATTTGTTCATTATTTGGGCTTTTAAATCAGCAAAACTCAACTTAAGTTCATCAACAGATTTATTTATACCTCCAACTAAATCGACAATTGTATCAATAAATTTTTTGTCCAGTAAGTTAAACTTTTCAACCATTTTGTCTGATACATTTGCCTTTATAAATACTTGCAATTGTTCTGTTAATTTTTCAGTCATTGATTTTAACAGAATCTCATTTGTTGCACGAAGGTCTTTTATTGCATCCGTAAATACACTTGCTTTAAGCAGTTTGCTTATATTATCTGTTGTATCATCAATTATTTTGGCAAGATCTGTTCTCAAAGAATCCAGTTTTCCGTCAAGAGTAGAATTATCAACTCTTATATCAACATACGATTTCAAATCATTTACAGCATCTACAACATATCCAGAAATGCTGTTTTCCAATGCCGTAGTAAGCATAGATATATCGTCCTTCTGTGTTGTTTTAAGAAGATCTATACTTTCTAATAAGTCCTTTACCAAAACATCTGTTTCGTTTGCAATTTCACCGGAGATAAGTTCAGAATGTTCCTGAACAAGTTTTGTTATTATATCTCTGCATATATTAGAGTTTTGTTTAACATTATCAATTTGAATCTGTAATGCTGTGACTTTTTCCTCCAGCGTTTGCCCTATTTTTTCATAACCCTCTGCACTTGCAGTATTCAGTAAATCAGCTGATGACATTATATCGTTTTTCACATTTTGTTTTATCTCATCTGCTATTTTATTAAAGTTTTCCTGCATCTCTTTAAGATTTGCCTGCTGAATATTAAGCCTTGTAAGTTCATCCTTATCCAGCCTGTCACTAATTGATAACAGTTCATCTTTAAATTCGGATAAGCCTGCTGAGATATCTTCTGAAAGTTTTGAATTAGAATTTGTATACTGAGTAACGAAAGTAAGCATATTTTCTTCAAAAAATATACGTATTTTTTCGTTTATATTATCAAAATTTGGTTTTAGTTCTTCGTCGACTATAGTTTGAAGTTTTGCTTTTATATCTGAAGTATTTGTATCGCTTTTTACGCCGTTCTCTCTTATTACTGTTTGTATTTCAGAGATTTTAGGATTTAATTCGGTACTAAAATCTGTTATTGTAGAAACAACTTTTTGAATACCTGAAGATATTCTTTCAAATACAGTATTTACCTCCTGAGATTGAGCTTCCATTTTTGGGCTCAGCTCGGAATTAAAATCTTCAATGGTTGATATAACTTTCTGCATATCAGAAGAAAGTCCATCAAATTCGGATTTTATTTCCAGTGATTGCTGCTCCATTTTTGGAGTTAATCCGGAATTAAAATCTTCTACTGTTGATATAACTTTCTGCATATCTGAAGAAAGGACATCAATTTCAGATTTTATTTCCTGTGATTGCTGTTCCATTTTTGGAGTTAATTCAGAATTAAAATCTGTTACCGTTGCTACAACCTTTTGCATGCCGGAAGAAAGTTCTTCAAAGGCAGAATTTACTTCCTGAGCCTGAATATCAATATTTGAATCTACAAATTTCACAACATCATCTAATTGAGCTTTTATTGTATCAACAAGTACATTATTCTGTCTTTCAACCCGTTCTGTAAATTCATTTAGTTTAATTTTTAAATCATTATAATCAGCAGAAGTAACTTCAACATTTTCATGAATCATCCCTTTTAAATGGTTGCCAATGTCTTCCAGCTGTAAAACAGAGTTTTTACCATGTTCTTCCAATGTTTCTTCTAGAATTTTACGAAGTCCCATTGTGCAATCTTTTATATATTCTGCCTGTTCATTATTTTTACCCTGTAACCCCTCAAATAAATCAGCAATTTGTACCTTATACTGTTCAAGTTCTTCTGAAAGAGCCTGAGTCATTTGAGCAGAAGCTCCGTTAAGCTCTTTCTTTATACGATCCCCCAGAGTTTCTGTCGTCTGGTTCATAACATCTACCAGCATCAGGTTTATTGATTCAAAGCTGCCTTCTATAATCGATATCTGATGTGCCAAATCTTCATCTATCTGATTATCCATATCAGCTACTTTTCTCTTTAATTCATAGAAATCTTTTTTGAGTTCTTCGGAGTTTTCTTTTAGTAATTCTGCTGACTTTTCACTTGATTCATCTAAAGCTGCATTAAGAGCCGTAAAGTTTTCCAAAATTTTGGCAAGCGTACCTGTAAGTGAGGTTGTCGTATCTTTTGACAAATTATTAACAGAATTTTCAATTTTTCCAAACCCGTTAACGACCTCAGTAACTTTATTTTCAATTTCTGATAAAACATCTGCCGTATTGGTCTTGATAGAATCAACAGAGTTATTAACTTCTGAAGTAAAATCATGTTTTACAAAATCAATAACTTCTTTATTTGCACCCTCTATTTTTAAAGATGTACTTGACACCATTTCTGTTAAACCCATTATGTTTAATTTAAGGGTTTCTATAATACCTGCAATTTCTGCTTTAAGTTGATTTTTTAAATCTACAGCCTGTTCATAAGAACGTTTATTTAATGTTTCTGCATTAAATTTTAGTTCACTTATATTATCAGCATTTTCACAGGTAAAATCAGTTTTAAAATCTGAAACTGTTTCTAAAAGCGATTTTTTAAGAAGTTCCATCTTTTCATCAAAAGCTTCTTTTAAATTGTCTGCTGACAACATTATCTTTGATACGTCATCAGAGATATTTTTTCTGTCATCTTTTATTGTTTCATTTAATGATATTACATCACCTTTGATTTCTGCTAATTTATCATACGCAGTTTGTAAATCCTGCTGCATTGACTTTCTGACATCTGCAACCGAAGAAGTGATTTTTTCAAGTCTGCCTTCCGACTCTTTGTTCATTATCATCAGTTTTTCTTCAATATGCTCTTTAATAGCATCAACAACATCACGCACACTGTCAATATAATTAAGATTGCTGTCCTGAATATATCTTACTGTTTCTTTTAGCTTTTCATCAAATTCAAGAGTGCTTGCTTCTTTTGAAGTACTTACATAGGACAAAATATCAACAATAGAGGCTGATATTTTTGAAAGCACTTCATCCAGAGATCTCATAGCTTCGTTTTGCGCATATTTCAACTGATCTTCGACACTGTCAAGTCTGCTGACAAGCAATTCATACTTACTGAATAAATCTTTTGTTATATTTTCAGATAATTCTGTCTGTTCGGTTTCTATAGCAGCCGATAAGTCTTCTTTGACTACAAATAGCTCGGCTTTAAAGTTTTTAACTATTTCTACAAAATCTATAGCAAGAACTTTGTTAACTGATTCTGCCAACTGCTTGTATTCTTTTTTAGAATTACCAATCTCAATAGCATTTGAATCCAGTTTGTAATCTATACCGTCTGTAATATTTTTAATATTTGTTATCTGCTCAAAGACATTGCTGGAAGAACCGGATATATAATCCTCCTGTTTTTCAAGAGATGTTTTCAAACTGTTTTCAAAAATAGCAAGCCTGTCTGTAATATTTGAAAATATTGCATTATTAGCTGATACATTATTTTCATCAAGCTGAGCTATAACTGCTTTTAAATCTGATAAGCCGCCACTTACTTCTTCAAAACTTTTTTCGCACAAGCCGGACAATACTGTATGTGATTCTTTTAATCTCGTGTTTAACACATCTGCATTAGAAGCAACTTCCTGTATTGTTCTTGTTACATTAACTTCCATTAACTGAGAAAGCTTATCTGTTTCTGATGCAAACTTCTCCTTTATTCCTTCACCGATTTTTTCCATTCCGTCAGAAATATTTTTAAAACTTGTATTTACATCTAAAGCCTGTAAATCACTGTTCAATTTGCTTATTTTATCAAGTGCGGAGTTAATAGAACCTCTAAGTTGCTCGGAACCGTTTGCTATATCAAGCAAAGCATCCTTCAATGATTTTTTAAACTCTTCAAAACCCTGATTATCAGATACAGTTTTTACAACAGATTCAAGTTCCATTAGTCTGTCTAATAATGCATTTTTAACACCATCGTCTTTTTCTGCAATTTCTGATTTTAAACCTGCTATTATATTTACCGAAGCATCAATTTTGTCTGCTAAAGTATCTATTTTATATGATTTTTGAGTCAATAAGTCAACAAGATTTATAAGTTCCTGGCTTTTTTCAGACAAATCAATTACACTTTTTTTAATACTCATGGTATCGTCTTGTGTGGCAAGACCTTCTATTGCATGTTCAAATCCGTCATTTTTTTTATCTACCAGTTGTATAGCAGAAAGTATTGTATTAGTTGAAGTCAAAATGTCATCTATCTGTTCTGTAAAACCCTTTATAGCTTCTGATTGATCAACTTCTGATATAGTCTTTAATACTGTCTTAAAATTTTCATTAAGGCTTATTACAATAGAATCAAAGCCGTTATTAACCTTTTCTATATCATTCCTGACAACAGATACGCTTTTTATAATTTCCTTCTTTTGAGTATCGTCAGAGCGCATTGCATCAAGTCTGAGGGTAATATCAGTAAGAGTTTCTTTCTGAGATACAACTTCTCTTGAAAAAACTGACAAATTAGTGGCAACAATATCAAACAGTTCCTGAAGTTCTGGTTTTTTAACGGCATCAGTACTGTTTTTCAACAGATTTGAAAATAAAGATTCTATAGCTCCGAACTTTGAGATTAAAACTTCATGTCTTTCATCTAAATTTTTCTTTAATTCTGATAAAAAAGCTTTAATTAAATCAATATCTTCCTCTGTATTAATTTTTTCTAACTTTGAGTTAATCCCTTCCAATAATTTATCGACATCGGAAGTATTCAAAATTCCCTGAGCCCTGATTGAGTTTAACAAGGTCTTTATTGTATCAAAATTATCATTTATTTCTGAAAAATTGTTTGATTCTGCCATATTGCTCTTACTACCCCTTTTTATTTGTCCCCTAACAGACTCCTTAACGCAAACATAAGGAGCTACAGTAATACTCCATTTTATTATATTATAATATAAACATGGTGACAAATACTATTTTTTTTCATAATATTAAGTTATGAATTACGTATTTATAATACTTATTGTCGGTTCACTAATTATCGGAATATTCAACGGTACACTAAATGAAGTTACAAACTCCATGCTTGAAGCATGCAACGTAGCGGTTAAAATAGCATTTTCTCTTATTGGTATAATGGCTTTTTGGCTCGGCATAATGAGAATTGCTGAAAAATCAGGTCTTGTTAAGCTTTTGGCAAAAATACTTGAACCAATTGCAAAACTTTTATTCAAAGACCGGGGAAACAATGAACATGTAACAGGTGATATTGCAATGAGTGTCGCTGCAAATGCTCTTGGGCTGACAAACGCAGCAACACCTATCGGATTAAAAGTTATGAAAGAACTGCAGGAAGATAATCCGGATAAAGATTCTGCAACAGATTCAATGTGCATGTTTCTTGGTATGAATACAGCAGGTTTTCAAATTATACCGGCAACTGTACTTGCCGTTCTGGTAGGAGCAGGTGCAAAAAATCCTACAGACATTATCCTTCCGACTCTTATTGTTACAACGTTTGCTTTTTTAACTGCAATATTGACAGCTCTTATTCTTAAAAAAGTTTGGAGGAAGCATGGCTGATTTATCTATATATATTCTTCCTTTAATGATAATAGGAATTATTCTTGCAGGAATTATAAAAAAAGTACCTGTGTACGAAGAATTTGTAGAAGGCGCCAAAGACGGCTTTAAAGTGTCAGTCAGTATTATTCCGTATCTTGTTGCAATAATAGTCGGTATATCAATGTTTAAAGCATCAGGAGCAATTGATTTAATATCAAATGCAATTGGCGGATTAATGCAAAAATTATCAATACCTGTTGATATAATTCCGATAATGATTACACGTTCCCTGTCAGGTTCGGCAACTCTCGGATTATTTTCTGATATTGTCACAACTCACGGTACTGAATGTTATACAACAAAATTAGCAGCAATTATGGTTGGCAGTTCCGAAACAACTTTCTATGTATTGGCAGTATATTTTGGCTCAATAGGAATAAAAAAATACAGATATGCATTGCTAACCGGAATTATTGCGGATATTACCGGCATAATATTGGCAATTTTGGTAGCTCGTGTGTTTTTTCTTGCCAGCATCTTGTAGTGCTTCCTATAACCTCATCTTCTACTTCAGCACGTACTAGAGCAGCAAAATTTATGTCAATAAAATTTATTTTTTCAACTTTTTCTGCAACAAAATCTTCACCGCCGCAATTAGAACAGTAATGTTCCTGAGGAACAACTTGTCCACCTTTAACCATTGCTTTCATTTTAACTCCGCAGCATGTACATCTTGTTATATACCACTCATTTTTAATAAGTTTTCCGCAATCAGGACAATATGCCTGTTCAATATCCGGACGGATTTTGTCATGCGTGCAGTACAAAGATATTGTCGGGAAAAAAAT
>CACWIL010000079.1 GCA_902760905.1 uncultured bacterium | reverse complement strand
TGCTATCCCGCACCTAGCCTAAATCTCACACACCTACGGTCGGATTTGAAAAAGTCGAAAAATTGTCATTTTTCAGACTTTTTCCGCATCCTCATACAATGTTACAGTAAAATACCGTCATTCTGAACCCAATAATAATATAGGGGTGAAGAATCCCTATAACTTATATTTTAAAGAGATTCTTCGGGGTTAAATTGCTATTTTCCTCAGAATGACAGGATTATAACAATATTACTGGAAAATAGTATATAATCCCCATCTATAAAACTTCCTTTATTGTATAATATGCAGTAAAGGAAGTTTTTATGCCGCATTTTTTTGTAAAAAAGGAAAATATAACTGATAATAAGGTAATAATTAACGACAAAGAAAATTACCGTCATATTGCACGTGCTCTTCGCGCAAGAGTCGGTGAAAACCTTTTGCTTATTGATGAAAATCAAATGCAATATGAAACGGTAATTACAGAAATTACTAACAATGAAATAATTTGTGAAGCAAAAAATATTTACCGTTCTAAAAGAGATTTGGAGTTTGATTTATATCTTGCGCAGTCACCTTTGAGAAGCGATTCACAACTAACCGTTATGGAAAAAGCAACAGAACTCGGGATTAGAGGAGTATACCCTTGTATTACAGATAATTGTGCTGTCAAAAAAGAAGTTGCTCAAAGCAAAGTTGAAAAATGGCAAAAAATTATGTACGAAGCTTCAAAACAGTGTGAAAGAGCAAAAATTCCGACCTGCTTTAGCGTAACAAATTTAACCGAAGTTTTAAACAAAGAGTTCGACCGCATTATTGTTTTTGGCGAACGTTCAACAGAACAGAGTTTAAAACAATATTTGGGTAAAAACCCGATTAAAAAAGGCGAAAAGATTTTAGTCATAATTGGTCCGGAAGGCGGTTTTTCACAAAGAGAGTTTGAAGTATTCAGGCAAAAAAATTTACCCGTAATATCACTTGGCGATTTGATATTAAAAGCTGATACAGCTGTAACCGTTGCATTAGGAGATATTATTTATGAATATCAGGGATGATTTTATTTTAAAAGATATTCATGAAGGTTACCTTGTAGGCGGTTTTGTCCGTGATTTTCTGATAGGGAAGAATATAGTCGAAGTCAAAGACCGAGATATCTCTGTTAAATGTGCTGAAGAGTTCTCAAAAAAACTTGCAGCACAACTTGATGCAACTTATATTACATTAGACAGTGAAAACAAAATTTACCGTATTGTACTGAAAGATAAAGAAAATTATCTTGATATATCTGAATTGTGCGGAAATACAATTGAAGAGGATTTGCAAAGAAGAGATTTTACAATAAATGCTATTGCCTACGACTTAAAAGAAAACAAGTTTATAGATTTAACTGGCGGAATTGAAGATATAAAAAACAAACGTATAAGAGCTATAAAAGAAGAAAACTTTACTGATGATCCGCTCAGGATTCTGCGTGCTTTCAGATTCATGGCAACAACAGGGTTTGGGGTAAATAAAGAGCTGGAACACATACTTATTAAGCATAAGGATTTATTACATTTACCCGCAAAAGAAAGAATCCACGATGAAATAATGAAATTGTTCGGGGGTAAATATACATCTGAAACACTTTTAAAAATGCTTGATTCAGGGATTTTAGAAATTATATTCCCTTGCGTAAAAGACATTAAAAAAATACCATCAAACACGCATCACCATCTTGATTTGATACATCACCTGATAGAAACTGTAAGACAAATAGAGATAATGTATGAAGGGACTCCTCACCTCCACCCCCTCTCCCACAAGTGGCAAGGGGAGATTAATGCTCATCTTGACAAGGTTGATTTTGGAGGATATCCGAGAATAAACCACCTTAAACTTGCAGGATTTCTGCACGACATTGGCAAGCCTTCAACCTGGACAATCGAAGAAACAGGGCGTCACCGTTTTATCGGGCATGATGTTGAAGGTGAAAAATTAGTAAAACCGATGTTAAAAGATTTAAAATTTTCCAATAAACAAATTGAATACATATCATCAATGATTCGTTATCATATCTATCCCTCAAATGTAATAGTATCACCTAATCTGGACAACAAAGTTATGATGCGATACATAAGAAAAATGAATGATAACGTTATAGATAATATTATTTTAGCCAAAGCAGACAGACTTTCCGCTCAGGGCGAAGCTGTTACAAAAGAAATGACTGAAAATAATATTAACGGACTAAATAAATTGCTGAAATTTTACTTGGATGTTAAACCGACACTTAAACCGTTACCAAAACTTCTTGACGGAGTTGAGATAATGCAGATTCTTGGAATCAAACAATCTCCGACTCTGGGCAAAATGATAAACGAACTTCACGAAGCGCAATTAAGCCAAGAAGTCAACACAAAAGAAGAAGCGATTGCTTTTATAAAAAACTATAGCAAATAATTTTTTTATAAGGTTTTATACAAAAAAGGAGATATTGTGAAAATATTATTTTCAAATATTAGTTTTTTAGGAAAACCTGATAATTATTCAGTTATAGATAAATTTGTTTCCCGCTCTGCTCAGCCTAAACAAGAGGATTTAAAATGGCTGAAAGAACAGGGTGTAACGGATATTGTTAATTTTAGAACAATGTATGCCCCTGACATAAATTATGATGAAAAAGCGGAAGCAGAGAGATTGGGATTTAAATATCACTCAATACCTTCCGTAACAAGACAACCAAAAGAAGAAAACATTGATTTATTTTTAAAGAAAATAGAAGAAGTAAAAAACAAAGGCGGTAAAGCACATATTCACTGCAAAGCAGGAGCCGACAGAACGGGAATGTATGCTTTTATTTACGAAACTATAAACGGAATAAAAACACTGCCAAAGAGTCAAGCTGAGTGGTTTGAACACGGATATCACTACAAGTTATACCCTGACTTAATGGAGTGGGCAAGAAATTTTGTATTAAAGATTAAAAAATAAAAAAGAGGCGGTCTGCATTGCAGACCGCCTCTTTTTTATTTTATCCTGTAACTATGCTTCAGGAGCAGCTTCTTCTGCCGGAGCTTCTGCTGCTGCAGCTTCTTCTGCTGCTTTTGCTTCTGCTTCAGCTTTTGCAGCTTCTTCTGCAGCCTTTTTAGCTTCTTCTTCAGCAGCTTTCTTAGCCATAGCCTTCTTAGAAAGTTTTACTGTTTCTGATTTTTTGTAGTTTAAAGAACCGTCTTCATTGCAGTTTGTAATCAAATACTTAACTGTATCTGTAGGTTGAGCACCTTTTGAAATCCAAGCTTCTGCAGATGCTTTGTTCAATTTCATTTCTTTTGTTTTAGGATTGTAGTAGCCGAGTTCTTCAATCGGTCTGCCTTCTCTTTTTGTAGTTGAGTTGATAACAATAACTCTGTATGTAGGAGCTTTCTTTGCACCTAATCTTTTTAATCTGATTTTTAGCATGTCAATTTTCCTTCTTTTTTATATGGTCCAGTGTAATTGAGGTTCAGCCGTTACCTCTAAACTTGACACGGGCTGAAAGAGGATACCCGTACATCTATAAATAAACACAAACGCAGTAATAAATCAATAGTTTTCAATAAGAATTGTTACTATATATTAAAGCTTTTTCTCTTTCCTTCTTCGTGATATACACCACCACCGCAAACGGTTTCAATAATTTTAAGTACGAACTCCCTCGAAGCATCTGTACTGTTTAAGAAAAACTCCCTGTTTGCAAGGTGTTTAATTTTGAATATAGAATTTTGAGATTTATCGGCAGGAACAAATAATGATGCAACTTCCTTATCAAGTAAAACTCCCATAATCTCATTTCTGCTTGCTTTACCCTCGATTAATTCATTATAGTCACCTTTAATTGCCATTATACGTCCTGAAAACATCGGAGGAACACCACTCCCCCTGTCTAAAGCCTGAGGTTCAAAATTACATCTGGTTGTCAGGCTGATTGTATGCCAGAGAATGTTTACAACAACCACGCTCTTGTCTTTGTCATATTCTACAGATATATTCTGAGCTGTTATACCTCTTGAAGCAAATGACTGCTTCAAAGAATCGGCTATTACCTTGAGGTTATCTATCATCTCTGAGAATATTTCTGTAGTATTCAGAGTTGCGTGCTGATAATCCAAAAACTGCTTATACATATGAGAAGATACAAGACCTATTCTCTCTTGTATTAAAGCGGACTTTCTGAAGGAAGTTTCCGTATTATTAAAGTTTTCGTAACCCTGACTCAATTAAAGCCTCCTAACATGATAATACACTAAATTTTTTCTAAAGTTAACATGAAATGTTAAGATATGTAAACATTCTTTCCCTGAGTGTTATGACCTTTATGAAATGTGGAAGAAAAAAATATGTAGAGGTGTATTTTTGCATGCAAAATCACCAAATGTGCTCAGGAAAGGAGTATTAAAAATGGAAGTATTAAATCTTGTTTTATTCGGATGTGTATTCTATCTTGCTCTTATAGTAATCCCGACTCTTTGCGAAAAAAGAGGCAAGGGACAAGCATAACGAGATAGTATAATACATTCAGGTAATTATAATGTGAGCTGTGTCTTACGGCTCACATTTTGTTGTTTAATCTTCACCATGAGTTTCGGTTTTAAACTCATCATCAGATTCTTCATCCGGAACAAATTCGGCAAGGTCGTCAAACTCTTCTTTTTTAAATTCTTCTTGTGTTTCAGATAACGAAAACTCTTTTGCCGCATTCCCGTTAAAGATACGTGCAAGTTCACCGTTTGGTGCGGTGTTGATAAGCTTCTGCCATTCGGAAGCTGTATTAAATTGTCTGTTATTCTCTGACATAGTATCTATATACAGTTTTTCAAACATTGCAAAAAATACTTTTGACTGATTATCGTGTTTTTGAATAGTATTAAGCATATTGCTTATTGTCATTAAAGCATCATTAATTTCATTATTGTCTTTTTGCATAAGTGACATCATATAATTTGCAATTACCATTACGCTGAATATTGCAGATTTTTCAGATTTATCCAATATATCATTAAAAATATATGAAGCTTTACTGTTAATACCGCTTTTTGCATAAGCATAGGCTATCAGCAAGTCACATATGTATTCAAGCCTTGTCTGGTGAATATCAGCAGCAAGAAGCTTTGCCTGATAAATATTAATTGCAAAAGATTTATAATCATTTGGTTTAGCAGATAACTCCTTTAATATTAAAAATACGACTTTTGAAAATGGAGTTTCTTCTTCTGTATTTGACGGAATATAATCCACTCCGGCAAGAAAATCTTTTATTGCGATTATACAATTCTTTTCCGGTAAATCTTCATTAAATGCTCTTTTTACAGATTCAAAGAATTCGTTAATTCTGTCATCCATCGTTATTACTTTAGCAAGTGCTACAAGTCTGAACGTGTCAAGCAAATGATTTACAAACAAATTTACAGAAAAATTATCAGGTTTAATTATTTGCAAATTATCAGGTTTCAGTACACCTAACAGTTTTTCTCCGATATCTATACAATTTTCATACTCGCCAATATTAAACAATATTTCAATATTAATAAGTGAAAGCAATAAGAATTTGACATTTAATGTGCCGTCTACAATTAACTCCGGATGTTCAAGTCTTTCAAGTATATTGTGCAGTAAAGACAGAGCATCAGTATAATTTGACGTTATCAATGCTCCCTGAAGCATTAAATTAGAAAGCTTAACAATCTTTTCATCATCATTTTCGTTAATTGCATCCATCAGTAATATATTTTCAATGGAATATATCTTTGCCGGCGAATAATTATAAAGAGTCAGTAATATATTCTGAAAAACTTCTTTTTTGCTATGTTCTATATCTTCCTGATTGATGTTACCTTTTATCTTGTCTGTTATTGATAAAAATCCGAGACAATTTTTTAGATATGCATCATAATCTCCAGTTAAAATTGCGTACTGGGAATTTTTCCAGAGAAGCAAATATTCCTCTTTAAATATGGACATTGTTTCCATTAGTTTTATCAAAGTGGTATTGTTGACAAGTTTACCCAGTTTGCCTGTTATATTTTTGGCTATCATCTCCTGCACTTCTTTTTTCAGTGAAGACAGGAAAATAGAACTAACCAGAGAATAATTATTTATGTATACAGAAGAATTATTTACATAAGCAAAACCGCCATCTTCGAGAAATTTCACGTTACCGGGAATATCCTTTATTCCGAGAACCTCAAGTGTTGCAAAATCAATTCTTTCTCCAAGAAATATTGAACTTGCAAGTATCATGGAAGCATCCTGTTTTTTGCTCATAGATTTTAAACGAATTTTTATCAATTGTTCAAATGTCTTAGGCAAAATAACGGAATTACTGTTCCTTATTATAAGTTTACCTTCGAATTTTGCAAG
>CACWIL010000078.1 GCA_902760905.1 uncultured bacterium | reverse complement strand
GGAAAGTGAGGACGGAAAAACTGTTTATAAAAAAGACTGGTCTGATATCGAACAAAATTCGGATGAATTTGAAGATAAAAGCCACAGAAACCCGAAGTTTACTATTGCTTCAAATGAATATATTGCCCCAAATGCAACACTTGGGCAATATGATTTATCCGAAAGACAAATAGGTTTGATAGATCCTCAAAATGAATTTTCAAATTTGACAGAAAAAACAGGTTTTGAAATAATAAACAACCAATACTACAAAGGTAAAAATATAGAAGACCCGGAAGTTGGAGATATATTAATCTCATACAACTACGCACCATCAGGTTCTGCAATATCAATTATCGGCGAACAAAAAAGCGATAATACTATTGTTTCAATGATTCATAAAAAACTCGGGAAAATATATATTCAGTATGACGGCAAAATGACAAAAGACGAAATGCTTGAAAAATACAGAAATGACAACAAAATGTTAACAATGTTCCTCAGATTCCTCGGTTGGTTTCTGATGTTTATCGGGCTAAAATTATTCTTTGAACCTTTAATGAGTATTTTAAATTTTATACCTGTTTTAGGAAAATTGGCAGATACGGCAACAACATTTATATTTGCATTAATTACTTTTATACTTTCATTGTTTACAATTTCAATTGCATGGTTTGCATACAGACCACTGCTTTCCATATCGCTGATTGCTACAGGAGGATTAATAGCATATTTTACAAAGAAAAAACTAAATCAGAAAGCTATAAGCTGATTTTTATTCTTACAAAACCTATTGTCCGAATTTGTCGTACCCTTTAATTAGAATAAAAGTATCAAAACTATCCCGTTAATTAAAAGAAAAGAGGTTACGATGATTTATGCTATTATTTTGATTCTGTTTATTATGAGCCGTATTAATAATGCTCTGAACAACTTGGAACACAAGCAAAAGATTTTATGCTACGACATGCTGATACTGTCTCAAAGAATACGTGAAGACGAAAACAGGATTCTGAGTTAAAAACACATCTCCTGCGTTTTCGCAGGAGATGTGCTGTATGTTAAGTGGTATTAATTAATACCAACAGTGTATAATACTAACCGATTACAGGCTGTACAAATGTTCTTGCCGCAAGGTCTTTATCAAGCATCAATAGAGCTTTTTTATCATCACCGATAAGTCTAAGTGTTGCTAAAAGACCGCCCACATTTGCTTCTTCCTCAACCTGTTCTTTGATATACCAGTCTAACAAATGAAGAGCTGCTCTGTCCTTAACTTCTTCCGCTACATCAGCAACGTGGTTAATACTTGATGTAACAAATTGTTCATGTTTAAGAACTTCTTCAAAAATCTCAAGAGGTGTTGTACCATGGAATTCAGGCTTAGCAATGGTATCCAGTTTGATATTTCCCCCTCTTTCATCAAGGTAATCAAACATTCCCATACCATGAGCATGCTCTTCCTGAACCTGAACATTAAACCAGTTAACAAATCCCTGCAAGTTCCATTCCATAAATTTTACTTTCATAGCAAGGTACAAATACTCTGAGTATAACTCTTTATTTATTTGTTCATTAAAAGCTGCTTCTAATTTTTCACTTATCATATTAAATCCTCCTATAAAATCAAATCCGTATATTCCAAAAGTTTAGACAAATCTTTTGATGCAATTGCATCATCTATTTTTTCCTTAAATCCGTTAGCATTTTCTGTTTTAAGCCCCCTTGGAAGAACTATATCCTTATTTGTAACAGTATTAACAAACCCCTTATTAACAGTCAGAAATTCTTTGTAGGCACTGAGTATTTTATTTACACCTTCATCAAACTCAAAAGATGTACTCATAAAGTATTTCATATCTTTTGGAAAAAGCTTAACAAAATTAATCATATAATCTGTTTCTATTGTATTTTCTTCCTCATTATACTTTCCGCCATAACAATGATTATTGATTATTTCCTGTTCTTCCTGCTCTTTTACATACGCTGCCCACATCAGACAACCAACATAAAACCCCAGATTATTATTAAAAACTTCCAGAATTTTTTTATAATATTGTCTGAATTTTGCTTTCTTTTGCGAAAAAACTCTGTACTTATTAATATCCATGTACAAATAATTAACCGTACCCTGAAATGCTAATATATATGGTGCAAATCCCGGATCAAACTCTATACCTTCAGCCATAAAATATCTCCCTGAAACATCTTTATTTTATCGCAATCAAATCAATCTTTCAACTATATCATCTGCAGTTATTTTTAAGCAATTTAAGTCCTCACAAGTAGTTTGACGTCTTTCCCACAGACAAGGGCAAATACTGCAGTTACAGTTTTTTGCTTTTATTGATACTATCTTACCATTTGGAGGAATAAG
Source organism: uncultured bacterium (assembly GCA_902760905.1). Taxonomy (GTDB): domain Bacteria; phylum Cyanobacteriota; class Vampirovibrionia; order Gastranaerophilales; family Gastranaerophilaceae; genus CAG-196. Next base: position 4,079 of record CACWIL010000078.1, on the reverse strand, counting down.
TTTTTTGTCATCAGTCGGTCCGAAAATAACATAAGTTTGTACACCAAGCGCTGTGCCGATATGCAAAGGAGCTGAATCAGAACACAAAAACTTTTCCGCTCCTGAAATAAGTTCTGCAAGCTCTTGCAGGTTTTTTGTCTTTCCGTACATATTTGCAAATTTTTCACACGGAACTTTTTTGGTTATTGCTTCTATGACCTCTTTGTCATCCGGACCTCCTGCTAATATAACATTTTTTCCTTTATCAGCAAGTTTTTCAACAACTTCTGCCCATACTGAAGCAGAAACAGTTTTAATCATACCCTTTCTTATACTCATTAAACTTACACCCGGATGAATCAAAACAGAGTTTGGTATTACTTCTTTTTTTTCTGTTTTAAGCTGAGGAAGTTCAGTTGTTATATCCGTAATATCTCTGACCAAATCATGATACATATTTACAGCATACTGCTTTTTATTAAGTTTTACAGCTTTAGTTAACAGGAATTCGCTTAATTTACCGGAGTTATATCCATACCTTTTTTTTATTAACGTCATAAATAAAAACAAAGAAATAAATTTATTTGAACCGGAAGATATTACAATATCAAATTTTTTTGTCCATATATTAAAAAGCAGCTTCAAAAGTTCAATATACTTGCCCAAGCCTTTAAGTTTAATATCTGCAAATAATGTTTCATCAATTATATCCGTAAGATTGGTTATCCCCTTGCTTCGAGGCTCAAGTGCAAGGGTAATTTTTGAGTCTGGAAACTACTTTTTGACTGAGATAATTGAAGGAAGGAAAAGTATCTCATCTCCCAAACCGCCAAAATTTATAAATAAAATATTTTTTCTTTTTTCTTTCATAATTAAGTTTTAGCTAAAAAAAAGCAGAAGTTCAATATCATAACTCATTTATTCAAATTAACAGTTAGCCGTTCCGTAACTTTTCTAATTGATTTTACTTTTTGCTTAAAATATAATTTTATTAAACAGAGAGAATATTAATGAAACTGGCTAATAATAATCAACAAGAAGAATATAAAGCACTGCTGAAACAAATCAGAAAAGAAAGGCAAGGAACATCTAACTTTGCCAAGCTTTTATTCACTGTATTTTTAGCCGTTTTTTTTGCAGTTATATGCGTTATTATTATAGAAAACACCATACTGCTTGATAAAATAACCTTTGAACAAACAGATAGCAACAGCGGATTTTTTAAATTTTCACGTAACAAAAAAGATTTTCAAATCCCGTTTTCACCAAGAAAACAAAATATTTTGCTTTTAGGCATTGACTCAAATGGTGAAGGCGCTGATTTATGGGAAGGAACACGTTCTGATACAATATTGGTTGTTAATATTGACCCGAGAACAAGAACTATCAAAGCAATTTCTATTCCACGTGACAGCAAGGTTTTCCTACCTGATAACAAAGGTGTTTCAAAAATAAACTCAGCACACGCAATAGGCGGTGTTAATCTTGTCAAAAAGACATTAAAAGAAACTTTTGGTATAAAAATTGATCATTATATAATCATTCATGACGAAGCCGTAGAGCACATAGTTGACGCCCTGGGCGGTGTTCCTATTTATGTCGAAAAACCGATGAAATATCACGACTGGGCAGGACATTTACATATTGACCTGAATAAAGGCAATACCGTTCTAAACGGAAAACAAGCTATCGGATATCTGAGATATCGTAAAGACGGTTTGGGTGACATAGGCAGAACTCAACGTCAGCAATGGTTTATCAAGAGTTTGTTTGAGAAAATAAAATCTCTTGATACAATTACAAAACTTCCTGAAGTGTTAAACGTTTGTAAAACATACATAAAAACAGATATGAGTATTTATGAACTTTCTCAGTACGCAGGATTTATAAAAGGTGTTGACGAAAACAAAATTGAAATTGCCACACTTCCGGGTGCCCCTAACCAAAGAGGTTACATCAGTTACTGGATTCTTGACCCGCAAAAAACCCAGGAAGTAATTGACAGAATGATATACAGAGATAAGGTTGAAGCCGATTTTTCCAGATTTAAAGCAGGGATAATGTATTCTCCGTTAAAAGAAAAAGAAGCAATAATCATTCAGGATCAGCTTAAAGAACTCGGTTTTGAAGTCAATATGCTTAAAATAACACACCTTTCACATACTAGATTTGTTGCTAATAAAAATGAAGTCACAATTGATTTTTATAACTGGCTGCAAAAGAAGATTCCGGAACTTCATAAAATGCAGTTTGTTTACGATCCTACCGAAAACTTCTCCGTAGGAAGTGATTTTACAGTTGTTCTTGCAGAAGGGTAAATAAATATTTTGCTTAGCATAAAGAAAAGCTCATTGCAGAGTTTTTAAGCAATTCAGATTTGTTAATGTTTCTTTCTGTTTTTATTCTTCGTCTTCCGGCTCACCGTTCATTAACCTGAGTATCTGAACAATTTTTGGCATTTGACAATCAAAAGAATAATGAGCCTGTTTAATAGAACATTCAGCACAATTGCCATTAAGCCTGTAACATTCAATAGCCTGAGGTGTCCAGTTTTTTGTAATCGAAGTCGAAATCTCATTTTCCGGCAGCTCTAAAGCTGTATTTAACATCTTTTTCTCTCCCTATTCTCAGAGGTTACACTACCCCTTATTTATCAGAATAAAACTTTCATTAGAAGTTGACATCATCTGTTTGATTGATTTTTTTATCTCTTGTATTTTACCCCCGACTGCGTTATTATTCTGTTTAAGGGAGAAATATAAATGAAAGCACAATTAGAAAATATTTATAACTCAGCAAAATCAGATATTGAAAAAGCTGTGTCTATTGCTGATATTGACGATATAAGACTCAAATATTTAAGCAGAAAAGGTGAGTTTAACTCAATAAAAAAAGGGTTAAAGGATTTATCTGACGAGGAAAAGCGAACAGTCGGAGCTTTCGCTAACCAGATTACTCAGGAATTGGAAGAACTTTTAAAAACAAAACACGATGCTTTTTATCAAAAAGAGCTGAATGAAAAACTGCAAAAAGACCGAATTGATATCACTTTAAGCGGTAAATATACTCCACAGGGAAAAGTTCACCCGCTAACCTCTACAACTGATGAGATTGTTTCTATTTTCCAAAATTTAGGTTTTTCTGTTGCTGCTCCTGAGTTTTCTCCTGAAGTCGAAACAGAATATTACAATTTTGATATGCTTAATGTACCAAAAGATCACCCTGCACGTGACGTACAGGATACTTTCTACGTAAAAGACCTTCCGGGTGTTGTTCTAAGAAGCCAGACTTCAGGCGCACAGATTCACGTAATGGAAAACCAAAAACCGCCGATTAAGGTTATTGCACCTGGTAGGGTTTACAGAAATGAAAACATTAATGCAAGGAAAAATAACTTCTTCCACCAGATAGAAGGCTTGTATGTTGATAAAAACATCACCTTTGGTGATTTAAAGGGAGTTTTAAACGAGTTTATCAGATTATATTTTGGCTCTGCCCGTCCTACACGTTTCAGAAGCAGTTTCTTCCCGTTCACAGAACCTTCTGCAGAAGTTGACGTTCAGTGTATTATGTGCCAGGGAAAAGGCTGCCGTACATGTTCAGGAACAGGATGGTTAGAAGTACTGGGCTGCGGTATGGTTGATACAAACGTTTTAAGAGGTGTCGGAATTGACCCTGATGTTTATACAGGTTTTGCATTCGGTATGGGCGTTGAAAGACTTGCAATGCTCAAATATGCAATCGACGATATAAGATTATTCTTCAATAACGACAAGAGATTCTTGGAACAATTCTAGCGGGGGCAAATATTTTGTCGCCTTGGTAAAGGCGACCTACAAACTGTCATTCTGAACCCGACGACAATTCAGGGGTGAAGAATCTCTATAACATAGACTTCGTCATACTGAGCGCAAGCGAAGTATCTCAATAACTATTCAGAGATTCTTCGGACTCCGTACAGACACAATACAAATCATAAAACAATTTCCTCAGAATGACACAATCCAACTGTCATACTGAGGACATTGTTTTGTAATATAAATTTAAACATTACAAAGTCCGAAGTATCCCAATAACATAGACTTTGTCATACTGAGCGG
>CACWIL010000077.1 GCA_902760905.1 uncultured bacterium | reverse complement strand
TTTTGTCCAGAACTATTTGACGGGCGAGGGCATTTTTGATGCTCCGTCGCAGAAGGTGTTTTACGATAGCGTTGTCCAGGAATTGGTGGAATTCTTGAATGAAAACCAGGATTTTGATGACGGGTACTTTAAGCGCCTGAATATTGTGCAGCAGGCTTTCGGCTTGAACCAAACGGAAATGGAAATCCTGATGTTCTCGTGGATTTTCTTCAACAAGGAACAGTGCAGTTCGCTTATGGATCGCATTGGTCCGCGTCGTATGCGGGATTCCGCTCTTCCGGATATCTTTACGAGACTGTATCCGAATTTGGATTTCGATGACGCCGTATCGAATAATGGCACATTGAAGCGTATGGGGATTGTCGATGACGATCTTGACATTACTAAGCGTATTGGCATTTTCTTGGACGGTCATTCTGGTAATGACTTGGATAGCCTTTATTTTAGAGTGTACGAGGGTAAGGCTGTTCCGTTCAAGAAACTTTGCCGAAAGAATCCGAAGGTCGAACTTGCTTTTGACATGTTGAAGCATGCCAAGGTAGGCGATGGCCTGAACATCTTCTTTTACGGTGTCGAAGGCACGGGCAAGACGGAATTGGCAAAGTCGATTGCCAAGGAGCTCAAGCGTCCGCTGGTGCTCACGAATATCAGTATTGCTGGTTCGCATCGTGAAAGCAAGGAAGATTCTGTTGTGCGTAGCCGCATGGGGAGTATCTTGTATGCGGCAACCAAGTACCAGAAAAAGAAGGCAATTCTGTTAGTCGACGAGGCCGATGTGGTTTTGAATTGCTGCGAAAAGGGGGCCTTGAATTTCTTCTTGGAACAGGATTGCCATTATTGTCTGTTGTAAACCCTTCATCAGGATGAGCAGAAAAACCAAAACCGCCCAGTTTTCTGACTTTATCAACATATACTTGCGGATTATCACAAGGTTCAATGACTTCATTAATCCCTAGTGCCAAATAATGATTTTCGCTGTGCGGTGATATTTCTTCACCTCTTATTACATAAACACCATCAAAAATGCCTTCTTCCGCTTCCATTGTATTATGATCGGTAATGATTACCCAGTCTAAACCAGCTTTTTTTGCAGCTTTAACAATTGTTTTTAAATCCCCTGTTCCATCTGAAAATAGTGAATGAATATGTATAGCGCCGCAATACTGAAACATACTTTATCCCTTACTATTTTGTCAAAGCTTCTTCTTTTTGTTTTTCTTTTTCGGCAGTAATTTTATTAATACCAGCAGCCGTATGAAGCAAGTTAATAACGTTTTCTTTTTCTAATGTTCTTCTTTTCTTTCTGAACAACATATCCACAAATGCTTCTATTCTTGTAACAAAACCTGCTTCGCCCGTATGCTCATCAATATTAATATGAATCATCGGAATATTTTTTTCTTTAGCGTGGTACTGAACTTCATCAACCATTAAGGAATCGGGGCCGCACCCGAAAGCAGAAAGGGCAATAATACCGTCAACTTTATTATTCAGCATATAATACGCTGCCGTTCCCGTGAGTTCAAGCTCATTTGCCCAGTATTGAATTTCACCAAGCTCTTCAATAGATTTTATTGCATTTTCTTTTGTTACATTAAGAGCTGTATAAGATTTAACCCCCATTTTATCAAGCTTTTTGATTAAATTTAGAGAAATCCTTTCGTCAAACAAATTATATCCGTGCGCCATAATTACAACTGAAAGTGGTTTTACCACCTGTACAGGCTTTGTAACCATTATTCCTTTTACGGCATTATTCAGAGCATCTTCAAACCCAAGCCCTGAGTTAGCCATTTTATGAAAATTATTATAAACTTCCCAGCCTTTTTTAGCAGCGGCCTCGATAAAATCTTTGTCAAAAATATCAAATCTTGCAGCAAAATCATAACAGAAGTCTTTAAAAGAGATTCCTTCCGTTTTGTTAATTTCAGGGTCAATAATGTTAATCGGCTTATCTATAACATTACGTATAATCTCGGGCAGTCCTCTGATTTTACTGCAGTTATTAACCTTGTATGCAGAAGCCTGAAGAGAAGGGATAAATATAGTTTCACACCCTTTTTCAAGCAGATTTATAACGTGTCCGACGTAAACTTTTACAGGAAGGCAAGTGTCTGATACTACAAATTTGCAGCCATCATTTATAGTTTTTGAAGTAGTTTTGTCTGACAGAACAATATCAAGCCCGAGCGCAGTAAAAAATCCGTAATAGAAAGGATAATTACTGTAATATGATATCGCTCTTGGTATTCCGATTGTTCTCTTTTTATCTGCTAAACTATTCATTTCTCTTGCATTTATAATATCTGTATATAAATCTATTTCTTCACAAAAATCTTAACATAAACATAAAATATTTAAAATTTTTATAATTTTGAAGGATAGACAAAGTTAAAAAATATGTTAACATGATAATGTGAAGGTTAGGAGAAAATATGTCAGCAATTTTAGCAATGTCTGCGATGCATTATATTAATGCAAAAAATAATGCAATGATGAATATGATGAACATTCATAATGCAAGAATGGGATTAATGTGTAACCCGGGTGATACAACCGGCGGCATTGGCTGTTCTCCTGAAGCTTTGTGTGCAATGGATACACAAATGGAAATTGATATGCTGACTAACAACCTGCAATATCTTTACGCTAAAGCTGTACTTGAACAAATTAAAAAACAACAGAAAGAAGACGCAAAACAATTCAGCATTTTTGCATAAATTAATTTTTTACAACGTCTAACGCTATATCAACCCTTCCAAACGGTGCACTTATCTGGTAGCCGTTTACATATGAGCTGATTTTTTCTTTTATATCGTGTGCTATTTCAACTCCGTATTTTACACCGTCTTCTTTTGTTTTAGCCTTTTCCATTTTTTCAATAATAGAGTCAGGAACAACAACTCCCGGAACTTCGTTTTTGAGGAACAGTGCGTTTTTGAGTGAAACAAGCGGCCATATACCTGCAACTATTGGCAGGGGTAAATCTTTTCCCGTTATTTTTGTACGTTCAATAAAAGAAATAAGTGCATCAGGATCAAATACCGGCTGAGTAATCACGTATTCTGCTCCTGCATTAAGTTTGTTTTTTAAGTGGTTAATTTCTTTTTCAATATCAACTGCACAAGGGTTTGCACCGACACCGATAAGAATGGAAGTCGGAGGATTAATCACGTTACCTGCAACATCAAACCCTCTGTTCAGATTATGTACAACTTTTGTAAGTCCGACCGCATCAATATCAAAAACAGCAGTTGCCTCAGGATAATCACCCAGTTTTGGAGGGTCCCCCGTTACTATAAGATAATTTTTTAGCCCTGCAGCATATCCGCCTAACAAATCCGACTGCATACCGATAAGGTTTCTGTCACGGCAGCAGTAATGTAAAATTGTTTCTATGCCGACTTCTCGCTCTATCATGATTGCAGTAACTAGTGATGATATCCTTGAGCTTGCTCTCGGACCGTCAGGAATATTAATAGCATCAACACCTGCTTCTTTACACTCCCGTACTTTGTTTAAAATCGGCTCAAGAACAACCGAACGAGGAGGAGTAATTTCCATTGTTACAACCTTGTTTCCCGAAAACAATTTACGTGCAAAATTACTTTTTTCCTCTTTTGGTGTAACTTTTATATCAACATCACTCATAGTTATAATTTTCTCAATTGCAAGATGCTTCTTAACACCCGTAAGAGATTTTACCCCTTTTGACATTACTTCTATATGCTTAGGAGTTGTTCCGCAGCAGCCGCCTACCCCACGGACACCAAGTCTTATAAAGTTTTGGCAATACGTTGTAAAGTATTCGGGCGTTGACATATAAATCATTCTGCCGTCAACGTTTTGAGGATGTCCTGCGTTAGGTTCTACAACAAACGGTTTTGATGTTAAATTAATAACATCTTCCAAAACTGAAAGCATAGCGTGAGGACCGATAATACAATTCAATCCCACAGCATCAATTTTGTCATTTTTATCTAAATATTTTATTGCATCTTTTATATTTAAACCATTCAGCGTTTCTTTTTCTTTTCGACAAGCCAAAGACGTAATTAACGGTAATTTATATTTTTTTACAATCTCAGCAGCCAGGTCGATTTCTTCAAGATTATGAAAAGTTTCCAAAATTATTCCGTCAACACCGCCATCTGATAATCCTTTAATCTGTTCTTCGTAGTTTTCTTTAAGTTTATCAATATTTTCAACAGTTATAAACGCACCTTTATTAAGACATGGACCTACACAGCCCAAAACATAAATACTTTCATCAGCTTCTTCTCTTGCTATTTTTGCTCCCGCATAGTTGATATCATAAACCCTGTTACCAAGTCCAAACTTTTCAAGCTTAAATCTGTTTGAGCCAAAAGTATTTGTTAAAATAACATCTGCTCCCGCATCAATATATTCTCTGTGAATAGATTTTATTAAATCAGGACGGGTAAGATTAAGTTCGTCAAAACAGGCGTTTATAAAAACTCCTCTTTCATAAATTACAGTTCCCATAGCACCGTCAAAAACAAGCGGTGTTTCATTCATTTTTTCAATTATGTTTGTTCTGCTCATACTCTTTTATTAATCTTTCCTGTTCTTCTTTTATTGATTTTATAAACTCTTTATCTCCGCTGATAATTTTCTGCGCAACGGAAGCAACCTCAGAGGCATTTGATGTATGTACAACCACTCCATGATATTTTGGTGCAATTTTTAGTGCAGTATGAAGTTTGCTTGTTGTTGCGCCTCCTATCAAAAGTCCAGGTAAATTTATTCCCTCTTTTTCCATTTGCTCCGCAACATTAATCATCTCGTCTAATGATGGTGTTATAAGTCCTGAAAGACCGATTAAATCCGCATTATTTTCTTTCGCTGCTTCAAGAATATCTTTACAGTTTACCATTACACCAAGGTCAATTACTTCAAAATTGTTGCAGGAAAGTATCAGCGATAAAATATTTTTCCCGATATCGTGAACATCACCTTTTACGGTTGCAAGAACAATTTTACCCGAATAATTTTGTTCATTATTTTTCGGCAGATGTTCCTTTATTATATCAACTGCCTGTTTCATAACTCTTGCGCTTTTGACTACCTGCGGAAGAAACATTTTCCCCTCGCCAAATAAAACACCGACCTTATCCATGCCAGCCATTAACGGTTTTTCTATCAGCTCTAATGGGGAATAAACATTCAGGGCTTCCCTGATATCTTCTTCAAGGTATTCTGTATCACCTTTCATAAGTGCATATTGCAGACGCTCTTCAACAGAATTGTTCCGCCACTCACTATTTTTTATTACCTCCTTAGCAGCATTTTCCCCTATATATTTTCCCCCGTATTCAAGGAGTTTTTCACCCGCATCTTCCGTTCTGTTCAGAATAACATCTTCGCAAAGAGTTCGGAGCGGTTCTTCAATCTCATCATAAATCTCAATCATCCCTGCATTAACGATTCCCATATCCATGCCGGCATTTATTGCGTGATAAAGAAAAACACTGTGCAGTGCCGAGCGGACTCTATTTAGTCCTCTGAAAGAAAATGAAAGATTACTTACTCCGCCTGATATAAGAATACGGGGATATTTTGTTTTAATAATTTTTGTTGCTTCTATAAATGAAATAGCGTTAATATTATGCTCTTTTATTCCTGTTGCAACAGGGAATATATTAAGGTCAAAAATAATATTTTCATCTTTTACCCCGACTTTTTCGGTTAAAATTTTGTACGCTCTTTCTACTATCTCAACTCTTCTTTCGGTTGTCGCTGCCTGACCCTGTTCATCAAAAGCCATAACAACCATAGCCGCACCCAAATCTTTGATTTCACGTGCGTGCTCAATAAATTTTTCTTCGCCTTCTTTAAGACTTATTGAGTTGACAATAGCTTTTCCCTGAATACATTTTAAGCCTTCCCTTATAACTTCAAACCTGGAAGAATCTATCATAAACGGAACTTTAGCAACGTCTGGCTCAGTTGCAGCATAATTCAAAAACTCCTTCATCATTTTTTCTGAATCAATAAGCCCCTTATCCATATTGATATCAATAATATTTGCTCCGTTTTCTATTTGTTTTTTTGCTACATTTATTGCCTCTTCAATGTTCTTGCTCTCTATAAGCTCCGCAAATCTTTTAGACCCTGTAACATTTGTTCTTTCTCCGACCACAATAAAGTTATTATTGCCTCGCTCAAATACAAACGGCTCTAGTCCGGAAAAAGTACATTTATTTTTTTGTTCGGGGAGTTTCCTCGGTTTTATACCATTTAGAGCCTCTGCAATTGCCTTAATATGTTCGGGTGTTGTTCCGCAGCAGCCTCCTGCAATATTAATACACCCCTTTGATGCCAAATTAAGATAACCTTTTGCCATAACTTCGGGAGAATCTTTGTAATTACCAAACGCATCAGGAAGCCCTGCGTTTGCATAAAGACTTATATAACAATCAACATAATCCGAAAGCTCTATAATATGAGGTTTCATATCATTGATACCCAT
>CACWIL010000076.1 GCA_902760905.1 uncultured bacterium | reverse complement strand
ATTTTATCATTTTGGGTTTTTTAGCTCAATTACAGATATGTCTAAAAAAACTGTGAAAAACCTTTGGAAAACCTGTACCTGCAAACAGCATACTGCTTATTTTCCCTCCGCCAAATAATACTATTTTATTTATTACAGGCATTTTAAACTTACCTCTTTTTAACAGACACCTTCACGAAGTCTGACAACAGCAGCTCCCCAGGTCATGCCCGCACCAAATCCGCAAAGCACAGCCGTTGACGGAAGTTTAATTTTGCCTTGTTCTACTCCTTCCACTAGCGCTATCGGAATAGATGCAGCAGAGGTATTTCCATAGTATTTTATGTTTGAAATTACCTTATCATCAGAATATTTGAGCCTGTTCTGTATTGATTCAATTATTCTCTGGTTGGCCTGATGAGGAATCAGATAATCAATTTCGTCAGCAGTCATGCCTGATTTTGATATACAATCAACAACATAAGAAGGAACAGTGGTAACAGCAAATTTATAAACTTCTTTGCCGTTCATGTGGATTACACCGTCACCGACTTCATCAGCTTGCTCAACAAGCGGACAGTTATGGGCAGGCATGTTTGTATAAATCATTTGCCCTATTGAACCATCTGCACTTATATTTATTGATAAAATATCGTCAACTCCGTCTTCTGATGCTGTAACTACCATTGCACCCGCACCGTCACCAAACAAAATAGAAGTTCCTCTGTCTTCCCAGTTTGTAATACGTGAATTATTATCTGCAGCTACAATAAGGATTGTTTTGTAGATACCTGTTCCTATCATTCCTCTTGCAACCTGAAGGGCATAGATTAATCCTGAACATGCCGCTGTCATATCAAAAGCAGGAACGGTATTTTTTATACCGAGTTTTGCCTGTAAAGTACAGGCAAGTGTAGGATAGAGCTGTGGCGGGACAGATGCAGCACTGATAATACAGTCTATGTTGTTTACATCTATACCGGATTTGGAAATAGCTTTACTTGCGGCATCAAAGCCTAAATCAATTGCGGTTTCGTTACCTGAAACAACTCTTCTTTCCTTTATACCTGTCCTTGTATATATCCATTCATCAGACGTATCATATAATTTTGTTAAATCTTCATTTGTTATAACCGTTTTTGGAACCGAATACCCTATTCCTGCTATCTTTAACGGTATAAAATTATTCCCCATTAATACTTACCTCTTAAAACCTTTTTTTTTTAATTATAACATAAAGAAAGAAGTCTGATATTATCAGACTTCTTTCTTTAATATTTAGCTCTAAAATCTTAGTTTTCAATACTTTCTGCAATTTTGTCATTAACTCTTGTTTCAACGGCCTCTTTTGCTACACGAACAGCGTTCTTAATAGCATAAGCTTTGCTTCTTCCATGTGATATAACAGTTATACCTTTTACACCCAAAAGAAGCATGCCGCCAAATTCTTCATAATTAATTTTTTCATATATTCTTCTTAAAAATGGTTTTGCAAGCCAGCCGATAATCATACCAAGAAAATCTGCCTTAAACTCGCTCTTAATCATTTTGAATAACATTGAAGCAGTACCTTCGGTAACTTTTAGAACAACGTTACCTACAAAGCCGTCACATACAACAACATCGCAATGATTTAAGAATAATTCTCTGCCCTCAATATTTCCGATAAAGTTAAATTTTTCTTTTTCTTCTTCCAGCATTGTATAAACATTTTGTGCAAGTTCATTACCTTTTCCTGCTTCTTCACCGATATTAACAACGCCTGTTTTTGGGTTATCAATATCCAGAACGTTTTTAGCAAATATTCTGCCCATAATTGCAAATTGTCTTAACATTTGCGGAGTACAATTTGAGTTTGCACCGCCGTCAATGACAACAACAGGTTTTTTCATTGTAGGAAGTGTTACTGCAATTGCCGGTCTGTCTATACCCGGGATTCTTCCCAAACCAAATAAACTTGCTGCCATAGCTGCGCCGGTTGAACCTGCTGCAACAAGAGCCTCTGAACTTCCAGTCGCTACTGAGTTAACAGTTAGGACAATAGAAGAATTTTTCTTTTTTCGAATAGCTTGTCCGGGAGCTTCTCCCATCTCAATAATCTCAGATGCATGTGTGATTTTTATGTCCAAAGATTTTACATCAACCCGGATGCGTCTGCTTCTGCCGGCTTTTCCGCAAGGTGACAAAAATCCATGTTCCTGAATTTTGTCAAGACAGTCTTCTATCTGGTCTTGTTTACCAACCAATTCAAGAGCCACACCATATTCAGCTGCAGCCCAAACCGCACCTGCCACAATCTCAAAAGGTGCGTGATCTCCTCCCATTGCATCTATTGCTATTCTTGTCATTAAACTCTATCCCCTTTTTCGTTATTCGTGACCTGTGAATCGTGAATCGGTTTATAACTACGATTCACGGCTCACTATTTACGATTCACGATTAATTATTCTGCTTTATCTTCTGAAGCTTCTTCAGCAGGAGTTTCATTTACTCCTTCTTCAGCTTTTGGAGCTTTTTCAGCATTAGCTTTCTTTGTTGCTTTTTTAGCTTTTTTGGTTTCTTTAACTTCTTCTGCAGCTGCTGCCTGATCTTTCAATCTGACCGGTTTACCTTTGTATGTTCCGCAAGCTGTACAAACTGTGTGAGCTAAAACTGCGCTACCGCAATTTGGACAAGTTGTTAAAGTAGGCTTTGTTGCCTTCCAATTTGATCTTCTTTTTCCCTGAGCACTGTGCCCTGTTCTTTTCTTTGGTACTGCCATTTTCCTTTTCCTTCTATCTCTGTCGGATTTGTAAATCCGACCTACTACTTATATATTCGGGTTAATTATTTCCCTCTATGCGAATGTTCCTGAAAACATCCATTCTGCTGTCGTGATTCTTTATATCATTTTCAGATACAAAAACAATGTTTTTTTAGCGAAAGTTTCATTAATATCAAAATCCAGATCGTAATCAAATTTGTTAAGACATCTGTCACATTCCAAAGTTACTTTACCCTCAGCGTGACCTTTTGCTTCAATGTAATCACCCCGTGAGGCAAAATCAAGTTCTGCATATACGTGACAATTTTCGAGTTCTTTTATATCGTCATCAAAATCGAACTCTAAAACACCTTCATTTTCTATTTCTTCAATGCTGATTTTGTACTTTCCGCTTTCCATTTTTTAACTTCCCGCTTACATATATGGTTCTTCCTGAAGTAGCAAACCTGCAATCTGAGTAGAAACAAAACAAAGTTTTTTAATAGGGCCGGTTGGTTCTTTTTCAACCAATACCGGAGTCGGACTTTTCATAAGCTGTTTTAACTCTGCATAAACTGCCTGCGGATTGTCAAAATACATTACTACCGGTGTTGCTGAACCTTTTAGAAATAAAATTACAGCCTGTCTTGTTTTTTGCGGTCCCTGCTGGGGTGCGCCAAATTGTTGAACCATTTTGTTCTCCTTTATTTTCTACAAAAATATTATAATATAAATTTTAACCTGGGTAAATAAGGTTGGGTAAATCAGAACAGATAAATCAGTGATAATAATAGCAAAAAATTTTTTCAGAAGGTTTATTATTAATAATACTAATAAGGAAGATGTTTTAAATGCAAATACAATCAATAAATCAGGCACAATGCTTTCGTGGAAAATTTGAAGTAAATCCGCTGTTTAACAAGTTTAAAGAAGAATTAAATCCTAAACAAAAAGAAATTTTTGATAATATTGTGAAAAAAGTAGAAAAACATAATGACGGAAGAGTTTTTAAATTTGATAAAATAGAAAATCCTGAATATGCAGACGGTGCAGAAGTGGGGATTTATGAAAGAAAATTTTTAATTGACAGAACATTGTGGTATATACAATGTTACAGTAAAATATTGTCATTCTGAACCCAATAATAATTTAGGGGTGAAGAATCCCTATAACTTATATTTTAAAGAGATTCTTCGGGAAAAAACAGCAATTTCCCTCAGAATGACAGGATTATAACAATATTACTGTAAAATAGTATATAATTCCCTAAAGATATAACAGTTGCAAAATTTAATTAATTGTTTGAGGAAAAATAAGGAAAATTTTTATTTTTTCATTTTATAATATTATTATGGATTACGCAAAAATTAACGAAGTTCTAAAAAATGGCGGTGTAATAGCATTTGTAACAGATACGGTATGGGGGCTTGGTTGTCTTCCAAACAGTGAAAAAGCTGTTAAAAAGGTTTATGAAATTAAACATCGTGAAGCAAAAAAACCGTTAATTTTAATGAGCTATGACATTTACCCCCTGTTTGATTATGTATCACAGCCGATTGAAAAAGATGCTCAAAGGTTAATCAAAAAGCATTTTCCGGGGGCGCTTACTTTAGTTTTAGAAAAATCAGAGAACACACCTGACTATATGACATCAAATTTATCAACCGTAGGAATAAGAGTTCCCGACAATGAAACTTTTGCCAATATTTGTAAAAATATTGACGGACACGTACTTGCAACAACAAGTGCTAATATTTCTGGCGAACCGCCTGCATTAACTTATGATGAAGCTGTAAAATATATCGGTGACAAAGTAGATTTGGTAATCGAAAGCAACGGAGAAAAAGCACAAGGCAGAGCCTCAACCGTTGCCGGATTTAAAGATGGTAAATGTATAATTTACCGTCAGGGCGAAGTTGAGATTGTATAATTAACATAAATTAAAAAAGTCGGTTTTGCATTTTGCAAAACCGACCTCTTTATATATTATTATTTGAGATTCTTCGGTCATTACATTCCCTCAGAATGACTAATTCTATATTAACCCTAACCTTCTAGGATTTTTCTTACCAATTCATTAACGGTCTTTGGATTAGCTCTGCCTTTTGTTTCTTTCATAACCTGACCGACAAAGAAACCTAACAAGTTTGTTTTACCGTTTCTGTAGGATTCAATCTCTGCAGGATGAGCGTTAACAACTTTTTCAACAATCTCTTTGATTGCACCTTCATCTGAAATTTGGCTCAAGCCTTTTTTCTCTACAATAGCAGAAGCCTTTTCTCCGTTAACAATCATTTCTTCTACAAGAATTTGTTTACCAATGTTATTGGAAATTGTTCCTTTTTCGATTAATGATATTAACTCAGCAAGGTTTTCAGGAGTTAACTTAGTTTCTGTAATCTCAACTTTATTTTCTTTTAAGTAAGCTGCAATTTCACCCATCATGAAGTTTACTGCTGTCTTTGGATTAGCACCAAGTTCGAGTGCTCTGTCAAAGAACAAAGCTAAAGGCATTTGTTCAACAATAACTGAGGCATCGTATTCACTCAAACCTAATCCCATATATCTTTGTCTTTTTTGTTCCGGAAGTTCGGGCATTGTCTTCCTTATATTTTCAACCCATTCTCTTGAAATTTCCAAAGGCATCAAATCAGGCTCAGGGAAGTATCTGTAATCGTGAGCATCCTCTTTGCCTCTCATTGAGCGTGTTTCTTTTAAATTGTCATCCCAAAGACGAGTTTCCTGAACAACTTCGCCGCCTTCTTCAACAATTTCGATTTGTCTGTCAATTTCGTATTCAATAGCTCTTTGAAGTGCAGAGAAACTGTTTACGTTCTTAATTTCTGCTCTTGTTCCAAATTTATCAGAACCTTTTGGCATAATTGAGATGTTAGCATCACATCTCATAGAGCCTTCCTCTAAGTTGCCGTCGCAAACACCGAGGTAACGAACAATATTTCTGAGTTCTTCCATATAATTTCTTGCTTCTTCACTTGAGCGCATATCAGGTTCTGAAACTATTTCCAAAAGCGGTGTGCCGGCCCTGTTTAAGTCGACAAGAGAGTAAGTTGCACCGTTAATGCCTGCTGCACCTACGTGAACAAGTTTACCTGCATCTTCTTCCAGGTGTGCACGTGTTATACCGATTCTTTTTCCTTTAACATTCAGCCAGCCGTTTACACAAATCGGTTCATCATATTGTGAAATCTGGTATCCTTTCGGAAGGTCCGGATAAAAATATTGTTTTCGGTCAAATTTACATCTGTTAGGAATCTCGCAGTTAAGTGCAAGACCTAATAAAATACCCATATTAACACATTCTTTATTCAAAACAGGCAAAACACCGGGCATACCAAGTGTAATTGCGCTTGTATGAGAGTTCTGTTCGCTGCCGAATTCTGTTGAATCAGGAGCAAAAATCTTTGATTTAGTTTTTAATTGGGCGTGAACTTCAAGCCCGATAACGACTTCATACTTATCTCTTAAATCTGTCATAATAATATCCTCACTTCTTTATTTAATCATAACATAAACAAAAAATGATTATATTATATTTGGTATCTATATATACTATAATTCTGTCATACTGAGCACGACAACAATTCAGGTGCGAAGTATCTCTTATTATGTTTTAGAGATTCTTCGGGTTAAAATGATTATTACCCTCAGAATGACAGATACACGGACTAAATTTGTATAAAATTGTATATAATATCTTGTATTTAGCACCCTCTTTTGATTTTTTCTTGTTCTGACAGAGCTTTCTGAAAATCTTTTTCAGCTTTGCTTAAAGCAGCTTTTATGTTTTTTATTATATTTGAAACTTCCATAAATACGTTCTCAAGAGGAAATTTTCCGCAATTATACTGTTCGGTTAAATTCCCATATTTAGGATGTGCAAAAGACATTGTAGTGATGTCTTTATCCAAAACTGCATCGACTCCGTAATTTTTTTCCAGGTCTTTTATAAAATTAATATTTTCGTATTTTGAAGCAAAATCTCCAAGTTTTTTAACACTTTTTCCCGGTATTGTACCGTTAATAATAAGTCCGTTAAAAGAAATTTTTGAATTCGTTGTTTTTATATGATTCATAATTTATTACTACCTGTATAATATAAAACACGAAAAAATTTATTTTGCTATTTGCTTAAATACTATTTAATTCTTTGTCCGTTAAGGTCATAAACCGTACCGTCCGGGTTAAATATTAATACAGCACCGTTTACAACTACTTTTTTCGGTTTTTGTAATTTCCCTGATGTGCTGACTTCATCAACCGAGGTTTCCGGATTCAGTTCTCTGTACTTATCCATAAGTGCATTTTCAAAAGCATTTTGCGATATTCCGCTTTTAAATTGTGCTAATCCTTCAGGTGTAATACCATCATATTCGAATTCTGAAATTATATATATATCACCGCTTGCATCAAGTGATTCATATAATTTTCTTTCCTGAATATCCCAATGTACATTATGAGCTTCAGCAAGTGTTATATCCAGCATCTCTGCTGCATAAGATTTAGCTCTGCCATAAACGTATGCCATTGTACTGTCCATATTATGCAAATCTGCAGCCGTTACATATTTGCACTTTTCAAGTTCTTTTGGATATTTTGCTGCAAATTCCTGATATGTCATACCGTCAAAATGTTTTTTTGCTATCTCATCAACGTTATATTCCGTTTTTTGCTGCTCTTCATAATCTGTGTTGTTGCCTGCTTCTTTTATAATATGTTCAACTTTATCTCTGATTTCATTTAGAGATTCCATATCTTTTGTAGTTCTTGTTCTTAAATCTTCAATATCAAATTTTAAAAGTCTGTCATACCAGCGTGGGTATGGATAATGTCTGTATGGTGATACTCTTACAACCATAATATTAGGGTCGTTAAATGCCGCACAATCAATATATGCTTTATTGATGTCTTGTTCCATTTTAGCCAGAGATGCAGTAATATTGTTTTCGGCTTTTTGTGTTACCGAATAACGCTCTCTGCTGTCCATATTTTTATTATAGAACTCAACTGCCTGATAAAACTCAGGGTCGTGCTCTTTAGTGTTTGAAGCAGAAGCACGGTTTTGTACAATTTTCAGTCCAAGCAGCTCAAAAACTTCTTCTTTTTCAATATTGCTGTTTTTTGCGGCTTTTGCAAAATCAAAAATTTCTTTGCCGTGTAAGCCTTTTACTCCGTCTTTATCTATATTTGCAGCAATTTGGACAGCCTGTTTGTTTGTCCATGCCGAATAATCAATACCGTTAATTTTTGTCATAATAAGTCCTTTATATTTTTCCTCATATTTATATAAAATGTTTTTGGTATAAAAAATTGACAATATGTAAAGATATTTTACAAACTGATATTTTTGAGATGCTCAATTTTTACTTCAGGTTTGAGCAAAACAGATATTGCATCAATACGGTATTTTTTATAATTAGGGTTTTCCTGAAGGTAAATGTATAAACCTTGTTTAATATGGTTATATTTTGTAACGGTTATAGCTTCAAGAGGATGCCCGCAAAAATCAGTCTTGCGAGTTTTTACTTCCACAAAAACAAGCGTATTTTTATCAAGCGCAATAATATCTATTTCACATAATTTTGAGAAATGCCTGTTCATTTCCAATATCTTATAACCCATCTTTTCCAGATAGTTTTTTGCTATTTCTTCACCATTTTGACCAACAGACTGATTTGACATTTTATTAATAAAATCTGCTCCTCGCTTTAATTTGTAGCTTTACTTTTTAAATTTAAGTAAATTTTCCATATTTGTTTTTAAATATTTATTTGGAATTTTGTTGTAATTATCAGACATATCAATTATTGATATTAGATTGCTGATATATTTTCTTTCTATTGGAGTATATTCAGACATGCTGTTTTGTTTAACAATTTTATCTACACTGTCAGCAAATAACTTTAAATATTTTTTTTCATCATACTGTTCTTTTAAAAAACAGTCGATTTGATTATAAAAATTCTCTTTTGTAAATTTTGCACTATTTTTTTGATGTTCTGTATTTTGAACCGGAGGCTTTTTTGCCAAAAAATTTACCGAGTTAATACTGTATATTCTCATATTTCTACCTGCTTTCTTTAATATACACCTTTGGGATATATCGTGCAAATAATTGCTTGGCGTTCCATTTTGCCGCTTCTGCAAATACCAATTTTTAGCGGGTAGGAACCAAATATTTTTCTTGCTTCTTCCGTATAATATTCAGTAGGAATTGTTATATTTGTACCCTTATGTACTTCAACTACTTCTTTGTTATTCTTATCTTTATATATAAACACGTCATCATGTTCTTCCATATCAACACCATGCTTTATCGCATGCTGAATAGTGCTTTCCAATACATCCATTACGTGATGCACCTGATCTCCAATTAGTTCTTCGCTGTTAAAATCAACAAATCTTTCTATAAATTTTGTTGAACCATGGAAATTAAACATTTCTTTAAATCTTGGTTCTTCGTTAATTGCAGCTGCAACCTCAGCAGCATTCATGCTGTTAATATTATTGTATTTGGAACGTGTACCGTGAGTTTTGCATTTTGAAACTTCATTTACAACATCATCTTCTTTTACTTGTCCGACAGGTCTTCTGAACATCCATTGAATATATTCTGCCTGAATTCCGTTCTGTTTGGCTTCTTCCTTTTTGTCGGTCAAATATTGCCTTTCAAAATGTACTAAAGCATTTGATAAATTAGCTTTTGTTCCCAGATGTACAGTTCCCGGTAAACTAAATGTATATGTTCCGGAAACCTCTTTAGAAGGAATCATTGTAACAAATGACGGATTTGCTTTTGCCTGAGTTTGTTTAGAGCCATCATTTCCTTTTGCAGACTGCACTGTTGAAGAATTTGTTGCAGATTGAGAAATTCTGGGACGTTTCTTTCTGGTATCTTGAACCTGATTCAGATCCAATGTTCCGATTATCTTTGGTCCGGAAAGCCTAACCCTTGTATCAGCAGTGCCATTATTTCCTTCTGTATCATCCTGCTCCACTGTGCCATCTGTTGAAAATTCTTCGGAACTTTTTTCTTTTATTTCATATTTATCTATAACTGATTTAAGTTTTTCGGTATCATTACCGCAAGCTTCCAGTTCAGACGCAACGTTTAAAGTCCTTGTTTTATTTTCCGGATCTTTGCTTCCTTTTTTCAGTATGTCCTGACAAATTGCAGTTAATTTTTCATTATATTCAGGAGAGATACTTATCTTTGTTACAGTATTTTTAAGCACTTTTTGTTCATTTGACAAAACGCCTCTTTTTGGAGGAAACTTTACAAAATCTTCTGTTTTATTTGCATAGTCTTCTGAATCGGTTTTTGTTGCCAGAACAGGAGTTTCTGTTGTCGAATTGTTATTTTCTCCCTGATTAGCTTTTAGCTCACTGTTTTCCTGTTTTAGTCTTGTGTTTTCTTCTTCCAGCCTTTGAATTCTGTCTTTTAACTCTTCCTGCTGCCCCATTATATTTTTAAAGAAATCTTTAATATCAAAATTAAAGTCATTAAATTCTGCATTTCCACCGGTAAGAGATTTAAAAGCTGCAAACCCGGCAGCTAAAACAGTACCGAGCTCTACCAGTGTTTTTGCTCCCTGAGAAACAACTTTTTGTTCGCCGCCCCTGAAGC
>CACWIL010000075.1 GCA_902760905.1 uncultured bacterium | reverse complement strand
GTGCTATAATAACAGGTAAAGAATACTCAGAAAGGAGCCATGCCATGACTAATCCTGTACTGACAAGAAACACAACTGCTCTGCGTGGAACCGGCGCTACCGTCCAGGGCATTGCCCTGATCACCTTGCTGTATCTGGGCTTTGTTGTCTCAGCCGCCATGATGGCCTGGCAGCACCCGGAACTGTTTGCGCCCCATATCATCGTACTGAGTTTTGCCGGACTTGGCGTCGGTTTGCTTATCAGCTATTTCCCAAAACGGGCCAGTCTGCTGGGACCGGTATATGCTATTTTGGAAGGTTTCCTGATCGGCGTGTACTCCATGCTGCTGGAAACCCGCTACCCGGGCATTGTCATGGAAGCCGCCACCTGTACCTTCGGCATTGCCTTTGCCTGTGCCGTGCTGTACGGCAGCGGCATTGTGAAAGTAACAGATAAATTCATGAAAATCGTGTTCACCCTTACAGCAGGCATTGCTACCATTTACCTGATTGACCTGATAGCCTGGTTTGCCTTTGATACCAACGTGCCTCTGTTGCACGAAAACTCAAAGGCCGGTATTATTGTCAGCATCATTATCATCTGCATAGCTACCATGCGCCTGTTTGCCGATTACGAAATGGTGACCCGGGCAGTAGAAATGGGCGTGGATGTAAAATATGAACCATACTACGCATTTGCTCTGACCGTAACGCTGATCTGGTTGTATTTGGAAATCCTCAGACTGATGGGGAAGAGTAGGAGCAGGAAGTAAATTTTGGCTTGTAATAATTACTATTTTTTTATTAATACATGCAAAACAAGAATGACACAGCTTACAAAACAGATTTAGGCTGTGTCTTCTTGCTTTGAAATTATAACATCATGATAAAGAATATGTTTATTTACAAACAAATAACCTTGTAAAAATATGGAAAAGAAAGTAAAATAATGAATATATTAATAATGTAGTACAGAACTTATTTCATTACAGAGGAATTATAGGTAACCAGCAAGCAATATGTTAATTAACAATTTTCTAAATATTATTATAACACAGAAAAACATTTTTGCAGTGGGCGTTCCAGACTCGCAGTTACGGGCACTATGCGACTATTTAATGCAACAATATGGTATCGGGAATCAACATATTATTGCCGCTAATGAAGGTAATTGTGTCGCAATAGCTGCAGGTCATTATCTGGCTACTAAAGAAATACCTTTAGTTTACCTGCAAAACAGCGGAATTGGTAATATTGTTAATCCGGTAGAATCACTAACTAAAATATATCAAATTCCCTGTATCTTTGTAATTGGCTGGCGAGGTGAACCTGGTACTAAGGATGAACCACAGCATTTATATCAAGGTGCTTCAACAAAAGAATTGTTAAAAACACTTTCTATTCCGGTGTTCAATTTGAAGAAGGAAACAACAGAGGAAGAACTGCAGAAAGCAGTAAATGAATTTCAAACGTATCTGGATAGTGGAAACAGTGTTGCATATCTTGTTTCAAAAGATGCGTTGCAGAATGAAGAAAGATGTAAATATCAAAATACTAATAAGTTACGTCGAGAAGATGCATTGGAGCAAATTCTACAAATTGCAGACAATGATATAATTGTTTCTTCAACGGGGAAAATTTCACGGGAAATCTATGAAATCAGAGAACGAAATGGGCAAACTCATGAAAAAGATTTTCTGACAGTAGGATCTATGGGACACTGTTCGTCCATTGCCTATGGAATTGCATTGAGTATGGCAGATAAAAAAGTATGGTGTATTGATGGTGACGGTGCGTTAATCATGCATTTAGGTGCAACCGCAGTGATAGGTACTTCAAAATTACCTAATCTGATTCACGTTGTATTGAATAATGAAGCACATGAATCCGTTGGTGGTATGCCAACAGTTGCTGCTAAGTTGGATTTGATTTCTATAGCAAAAGGATGCGGTTACGAACATGCAACTCAAATTACAGATGAATTGCAATTGAAAAAAGTGTTAACTGAGGCAAGAGCGATTAACCAGAGTTGTTTTATAGAGGTGAAAACATCTATTTCATCTCGCTCTGATTTAGGAAGACCGAAAGAATCGCCTATAGAAAACAGAAATCTATTTATGAATTTTTTATCACAAGAATCCGGAGATAAACAGTGAAAGCGCTTATTTTAAACTCGGGGATGGGAAGCAGATTAATGCCTTTGACAAAAGATAAGCCAAAGTGTATGACGCAGTTGTGCGAAAACGAAACAATTTTGAGTATGCAATTAAAGAGTCTATCTTTATGTGGGATAAAAGACATCGTTATTACAACAGGTTATGAAGCTGAAAAGTTAATGAAATATGGAAGCGAACTGGCCCATCAGTTAGGAGTCTCAGTAAGATTTGTTTTTAATGATTTGTTTGACAGTACCAATTACATATATTCTGTTTATTTAGCTGAAAAATATTTGCACGATGATCTGTTGTTGTTACATGGGGATTTGGTTTTTGATCCGACAATACTTCAGAGCTTATTGCGAGCAGATGGGAGCAGGATGGTTGTAAGCAGTACAGCCGCTTTACCGGAGAAAGATTTTAAAGCGCAGATAATGGGTGACAGGATTAAATCGATAGGAATAGATGTTTTTGAATCTGCGATGGCAGCACAACCCTTGTATAAACTGGTTCTTGATGATTGGATTATCTGGCTAAAAGAAATTGTTAAGTTTTGTGAAGATGGAAGCAGAAGTTGTTATGCAGAAAATGCCTTTAATATAATATCTGACTCCTGCAATCTTTTGCCTTATGACATAATGGGCTTATTGTGTATGGAGATAGATAATTTAACTGATTACAAGTATATAAAACAAGTTTTAAACAAATAAGAAAGAGTAGTGAATGGAATGAAACAAAAACAGGAAGATATAAATGAAAACAAAAGAATAGAAAAAACAGTTTACCTTTGTTTCAGCACGGACATTATCCATGGCGGACACATTGCTATTATACAAAGGGCTGCCAGATTAGGGAAGCTTTTAATTGGTCTGATGACGGATGAGGCTGTGGCTACTTATAAACGATTTCCCATTTTAAGTTATGAAGAACGGCGTAAGATTATTGAGAATATTAAAGGTGTTTCGGAAATTGTGGAGCAAACGACACTGAGTTATGTTCCTAATCTGTTGAAATATAAGCCGGATATTGTTGTACATGGTGATGAATGGAAAGAAGGGATTCAGGCGCCAGTCCGGCAGGAAGTGATTGAAACATTAAAAACTTATGGTGGACAACTGATTGAGTTTCCTTATTCCGATAACGAAGAATATAAAATTCTGGAAAAAAATGCAGTAACACAATTGTCAATTCCGGATTATCGCAGAGGAACATTGAAAAAGCTGATCGGGCTGAAACCCGTTGTTACCGCTATGGAAGCTCATAACGGATTGACAGGTCTCATCGTAGAAAAAACAGTAGTTTATGATCAGGGTTCTGCAAAGAGTTTTGATGCCATGTGGATTTCCTCTTTGTGTGATTCCACGTCAAAAGGAAAGCCGGATATCGAATTGGTAGACATGACATCACGTTTCACTACCATAAATGAAATTATGGAAGTCACAACCAAACCTATTATTTTGGATGGAGATACTGGCGGACTGACAGAACATTTTGTATATACAGTACGTACATTGGAACGTATGGGTGTTTCCGCAGTAATTATTGAAGATAAAAAAGGTCTGAAACGCAATTCTTTGTTTGGTACAGAGGCACAACAGACTCAGGACAGCATTGAAAATTTCAGCGAGAAAATTAAAGCCGGTAAGAAGGCACAGCAGACAGACGAATTTATGATTATTGCCAGAATCGAGAGCCTGATTTTAAAACGGGGTGTTGAGGATGCTTTGAAACGTGCTTTTGCATTTATCAAGGCTGGGGCAGATGCTATTATGATTCATTCCAAGAATAAAGACCCTGAGGAGGTTTTTGATTTTTGTGACAGATTCAGGGAACAGGATAAGCAAACACCACTGGTGGTAGTGCCTACAACCTATAACTCTGTTACGGAAGAAGAATTACAAAAGCATGGAGCAAATATTGTAATTTATGCCAATCATTTGATTCGGGCAGAATTTCCGGCTATGCAGAAGGTGGCAATATCTATACTGAAAAATCATCGCTCGCTGGAAACAGACAGCGCCTGCATGCCAATTAAGGAAATTATAACGCTGATTCCGGAGTAATGCATATGCAGGAACAAATTGTTTATAAAGGAACGGATTGGGAACGGTTTTTGCAACAGGTTTTGTTGGAAACGCATTGTGAGAATCCCATGTTAGTATGCGGTAAGCATGTTCTGAAACAGCAGAGTATGTTAGATTATATAAGTAATTCTCAATATAAATTTACTGTTTTTACTGATTTTCAGCCTAATCCGGATTATAATTCAGCTTTTCATGCTGCCAGTATCTTTGTAAGACAACACTGTGATTTTATGTTAGCTATTGGCGGAGGCAGTGCTATTGATATTGCTAAGTGCGCCAGACGGTTTGCCAGTATGGATTTATCAAAGGACTGTCTTGTACAGGTTCCTAAAGAAAGCAATATCAAAATGCTTGCAATACCTACAACTGCGGGTTCAGGTAGCGAAGCAACCCATTTTGCTGTTTTATACCGAAACAATCAGAAGTATTCTGTATCTGATGATGATATGCTTCCTGGTTATGTGGTACTAAATCCTAATTTTTTGGAAGGAATGTCTATTTATCAGAAAGATTCATGCTTTCTTGACGCGTTATGTCAGGCTGTTGAATCCTGGTGGTCATTAAAGGCAAATGAAGAAAGTATAGCCTATTCAAAAAAAGCAATATCCCTTTTATTAAAGAATTATAAAGATTATTTTTCGTTATGTGTGAACAATAATAATATTATTATTGACAAAGAGATATATGCTAATGTTTTACTAGGCGCCCATTATGCAGGTAAGGCTATAAACATTACTACCACAACTGCAGCTCATGCTATGAGTTATGGCATAACCAAAAAATTTGGTCTCGCACATGGTCATGCGGTAGCTTTATGTATGGTTCAGGTTTGGCAAAACTTGCTTGAAAGCGATAATCGTAATCTAGATAATGTTTTAAAAGATATTAGCCGGACATTTAATTGCATTACAAAAGATGATGCGTTGGTAAAATTCAAACTTATTCTGACAGATTTGAAAATGTCCGTTCCCCGACTTACTGCAAATCATGATATTCAGCAATTAGCTGAGACCGTAAACATACAAAGACTGGATAACCACCCCATTCCTTTAAATGTTAATGAATTGCGATTAATGTATGAGAATATTTTCCAATCATATGAAGGATAGCTTATGAATGTGAATTTCCTGACTGTATATATCATTTTTGTTATTTGTTTTTTTGTCCCATCCACAGCATTTGCTTACTTAGATCCAGGCACTGGGAATGCTCTGATTTATGTTTTGCTAAGTTTGGGTGGTGCGGTGATTTATGTTGCAAAGAATGCATATTATAAGATAACCGGTGACTCTAAAAAAAAGAATAAAACGATAGCTGATAGCGAGAAAAATGCTGTTGGTTTTGATTCTGATAACAATATTGTTTTATTCAATGAAGGAAGGATCTATTGGAATACATTCAAGCCAGTTGTAGAAGCATTGATAAAGAAACAAGTTCGTTTCTCATACTATACTATGGATGTGGATGACCCTTGCCTTTTAATCGACAATTCATACATGCACAATAAATATATTGGAAAGGGATATTTTGCTTTTCACAAAATAGGTAATCTTAAGGCGAATGTTGTCTTATCAACTACTCCTAATATAGGAACAAAGGGATTTCCTGTTCCCCGGTCTAATGGTATAAAAACGTTGGTTCATGTGTTCCATGCTTTTGACGATTTGACTTGCTATCATAAAGGCTCATTAGATAATTATGACGCTGTTATGCTGGTAGGGCCTTTTGAAATACCGATATTACGGAAGTTAGAACAATTACGTGAACTGCCGGAAAAAGAATTGTATCCTGCAGGATTACCGTATTTGGATGAGTTATATAATAAACGACAAACTAGTATTACGACGGCAAATTCTTCAGAGACTGACCAGCAATCAGATAGCCATACTCAAACTGTGCTTGTTGCTTCTTCCTGGGGTGAAAAGGGATGCCTGAGACATTACGGTATTCGTTTTATTGAAGTGCTGGCTAAAGCAGGTTTTCAGGTTATCATACGACCACATCCTCAGTCGTTAAAAGTTGAGCAGGGTTTTATTGGAAAAATTAAAAACCAGTTGTCAGAGTATGATAATGTTAAGTGGGATTTTTCTATAGATTCTTCAGCATCTATGACGGCTGCCGATATTCTGATTTCTGATACATCTTCTGTCAGGGTAGATTTTTTGTGCCTTTATCAAAAGCCGTTTATTACGTTGCCGATTCCTTTTGAGAATATGCAAGAGTTTGAGATGGCTGACCTGAAAACGTCCTGGAAAGAAGAAGCTTTGGCTGAGATT
Source organism: uncultured bacterium (assembly GCA_902760905.1). Lineage (GTDB taxonomy): Bacteria > Cyanobacteriota > Vampirovibrionia > Gastranaerophilales > Gastranaerophilaceae > CAG-196. The sequence continues at coordinate 3,793 of CACWIL010000075.1, read as the reverse complement.
GGCTATACTGTTAAGGAAGAAGAAATTGAACAGATTGACCGGGTTGTGAATTCCTTGCTGATACGTAAGGCTGATTACAATTATGTTTCTTTATAATTATATTATCCATCCAATTGAAATCTTTTATAAAGTAATATATTTAATACTGGCTGAATGGCTTGGCGGCTACGGCATTGCCATAATTGCATTATCATTTCTAAGCTTTGTCCTTTTATATCCTTTTACAAGGAAGGCTTATCAGATACAACAGGAAGAATTGCATTTGCAGAAGATTCTTCAAGAACAAATAAAAGAAATTAAAGCTAATTATTCTGGTGCAGAGCAGTTTGATAAAATACAGCGGTTGTATGATCGTTATAGTTATCATCCTATCATGTCAGTCCGTTCTGTTTTTGGACTGTTGACTCAGCTCCCTTTTTTGCTGGCTGTGTTTTACATGCTTTCTAACTGTACAGAAATACAGGGAATATCATGGGGTGTTATTCCCAATTTAGGAAAGCCAGACGCATTATTACATGGTATTAATTTATTGCCTTTTGCTATGGCATTTGTTTCGGTTATTTATGCGTTCATAGTACCGAATTTTGACAAAAAACAAATAATTCAGACTGTTGTTATTTCCGTTTTGTTTTTGCTTTTGCTTTATTCAGCTCCTTCTGCGTTATTGATATTTTGGACTTGTAATCTTTTTTGGTCATTGTTAGAAAGTGTATTTGGCAAAAAATTAGAATGGTTGAGAGGGTTTATATCAGATAATGAGTTAGCCTTTCACATTGTTTTTGCGTTGGCATTGACGGTGGGGCTGTTAGTCCCATTAGAAGTTTATATAAATAATGCAAGCCAATTATGGTTTAGTATTAAAGACATTTTAAAGTACTTTTTAACAGATACAGCAAAATATTTTGTCCTTCTGCTGTTTGTTTATGTTGTCTTTTGGTTCAAAAAGATTAAGTGCCTTTATCTATCTATTTTGTTAGGAATGTTGTTTGGAGTCTTCCTTCAGAGTTATGTAATAGGCATTGACTATGGTTTGTTTGATGGTCATGAAATTGCATGGGAGAAATATGCGAAGGAAGGATTATTAAATACTTTTATTTGGCTTTTCTGCTTAGGAGAAACATTTGTTGTTTTTAAACGATTTAAGTTTGATTTAGAAAAACTAAAAAAATATGTTAAACCGGTTACATTTGGCATAGTTGTGATTCAGTGTATTGCCCTGATGTTTGCGTTAAAGAATAATCCATTACCTGATAATGCCTTTCGACGCAAAGATTATATTAATGTCTTAACTACGAAAGACATGTTTACTATTTCCTCAAAAGATAACATCATTGTTTTTTTATTAGATGCATTTGATGCCAGTGTTTTTGAGAGAATAGTTGAAAAAGACTTAACAGAACTGGATGAGTTAAGAGATTTTACATTTTATCCGGATACAACTTCTGTGTTTGGCTATACTCATAATTCCCTTCCGCAAATTTTAACTGGAAAAACCTATTATAATGATATGCCATTTGAAGAGTATTTAGACACTGCCTGGCAAAATAATTTTTATTATGAAAAATTGAAAAGTAACAACTATGATATAGGCATATATACAGAAGGAACCTTCATTTCAAAGAACGCACCGGCGGAAAATTTGATAAATGAAGAAATTAGGTTTGATAAAAAATCTATGAAAGGCCTTAATAATCTCGCAATATTTCGCATGGCGCCTCATTATATAAAAAAATGGTTTTATGATTATAATCCTAATGAATGGATTGATTTATTGACAAATAGAAATGTACAGGTTTATAGTGAAAATGATATGGGATTTTATTTAGAGTTAAAAAAAGGCATGCATACTGAACATGATAAAAACTGCTTTAGATTTTATCATTTAGTTGGAGCTCATTTTCCCTATATTTATAACCGTGAGATGGAGCACATAGCAGAAGGTGAAAAGGGAAATGAGTATGATCAGTGCATTGGCATTTTAAAAATAGTTAAAGAATACATTAGACAGATGAAGGAGAAGAGAAAATTTGATGATTCGACCTTTGTTATTATGGCTGACCACGGATTCCATAATCAAATTGGTAGTCGTCCTTTATTGTGTATTAAGCAGCCGCGTAGTAACAATAAACAAATTATAATATCAAATGAACCTATCTCGTTTGCACAATTCTTGCCTATGATTTTACCGCAGGTTGGAAGTATAAATAAAGATAAAACGCTTGCTGATCGTGTAAGGAAGTACTATTTGCAGCAAGAAAGGGATTTAATTGAGTATAATGTTGTAGGAAATGCCAAAGACTTGTCTTCTTGGCATAAAGGAAAGGTTTTAAAAAGCTGGTATAAAAAACAGGATAGCTTTTATGTGCTGGGAACTGAAATTGATTGTACTGATAAAAACAGAGATTTTGAAAAGTACCAAGGAAATGGTTGGTTTATAAAACCAGATCCATATGGCACTTTTTCTGTTGGGGCGAGTTCAGATATGATATTTAAAATAAAGGATTATCATAATCAAAATTTGAAGTTTTCTTTTATTGCGGGTGCTTGGGTAGGTGATTTACCATATAGAACTGGCAAAGTTTATGTAAATGAACACTTTGTAAGTGAAATTGTTCTTGATGGCAATTATAACAAATATACATTTAAGATAGAACCTTCCATGTTTAAGGGGAATGAAATTAAACTTCGCGTTGATATAGATCACTCTGGAATTGCAGTAAAAGAAGGATTACAGGATTTAGGGGTTTTGTGGTTAAAACTGAGAATAGATGAGGAAGATTAGAATATTTCAATATTTGGTTTTTGAAAGTTGGGCTATTTGATGAAAAGAAAAGGTATTATACTCTTATTTCTCATTTTTTTCTTTATGTATATATTGAATGTAATGACTCCTCTACTTTCTGATGATTATTTTATTTCTTTTGTCTGGCCGGAGGGGGTGCGTATTAATGGAACCTTACCGGAAGACGCAAAAAGGGTATCCAGCATTTTTGATGTTTACAATTCTTTAAAGGCTTATTATTTTGTTTGGGGAGGCCGTTTACCTGGTCAAACTTTAATGACAGTGTTTGCATGGTGGGGGAAAGAATATTTTAATTTTGTTAATGCATTTATGTCAGTATTACTGATAATGGAAATATACTGGATTTCACATGAGGGAAATATTGCATTTGAGTTTGATTACAAGTATATCGGGTTGATATTTTTTTCTTTGTGGACCTTCAATATGGTATTTGTAGATATATTTTTGTGGCTTTCCGGTTCGTGTGAATATTTATGGATGATGGTGCTTCTGCTCGCTTTTTTACTCCCTTATGTCCAGAATTATTTTGATGAGACAAAGCATAATTCCGAAAAGCTTATCTTCAGTATAGGTATGTTTTTAGGAGGTGTCGTAACAGGTTGTAGTAGAGAAATGTTGATTTGTTGGATAATAATGGCGTTGGCATATTGGTTGTTTTTGTGTAAAAAGAAAAATCGTTTGCAATCTTGGCAAATCTTTGGTCTGGTTGGTTTGGTCTTGGGGTATTCTCTGCTGATTTTAGCACCTGGAAATTTTGCAAGGCTTGTTGCAGATGACCAGGCAGAATATGTATTTATGAATTCGGAACTATTGGTTTACAAAATTATTTTTGCTTTAGTTCTTTTTTGTTTTCATTCATTTTTATGGCATTTTATTATTACCTTTTTTGTCAGACGAAAATGTGAACAAAGCAAAATAATAGAGCGCAGCATTTCAGCTTATAAAAACATAGGTTTAGCAAAAATTAGTTTTCTGATTTCGTTGGGAACT
>CACWIL010000074.1 GCA_902760905.1 uncultured bacterium | reverse complement strand
CATTAAAAAGTGCTGCAGGAGCTGCTGTTGCAGGTGCTCTTGTCGGACTTTTGGTGGGCGCTTTATCCGGTGGTGAGCACATAGGCAGAAATGTTGCCATTGGTGCAGGTGTCGGAGCCGGTTCATCTGTAATCTATTCGACTGCCGAAAGAGGTGTTGATGCTGAGATTCCGTCATATACTGAGATCGAAATCACTCTTACTCAGCCGCTTAATGTTTCAGTCGGGTACTAAGCAGTAAAAAGGTGTAAATATAATATAATAAAAAATACATAGGTTGTGTTTAAATAAAATAAAAAAGGATAAGTTATGAACAAGAGATTAGTTATTTTAGGAATTTTAATAGTATTTGTGGCGATTATCGGAAAATTAATATTTGTTGCCTGCAAAAACATAAAGGTTGATGATTTTCATAAAGCTGCAATAATTTTTGCAGTTGATTCTTCTGCTTCTAATCAAAAGAATTTACCTGAGCAGATAAAGTATATGAAATCTCTTTGTTCTATTCTTGACCCGGAAGATGAAATTAAGATTTTAAAAGTTTCAGAAAGTTCTTATCTTATTTATGAAGGCTCGCCTTCAAACTCTAAAGGAATAACAAAGGCTGTTGAAGCTTTTACTCAATATAACTCAAAAGATTATGGAACCGCTTATGGCGAAGCTATTAAAAAGGCATTTGATCATGCTTTAACAATGAAAAAAGAAGGTTATGTCCCTGCTGTTGTTGTAATAGGAGATCTTGAAAACGAAGGTGCCGCTGAAAAGCAGATTAATTGGGATACATTACCAGAGAATGTCAGGAAAGTTCAGGAGTATATTCCTGAAATATCTATGATGTTTGTGTACGCTCATCCTGAAAAACTGGATATGGTTAAAACAAAACTAGTACCTGTATTAGGAGAAAAGAAACTTATTGTTGCAAACGAAACAAACGTTGACAAAGCTAACAGAAAATTCCTTGAAGCAATAGGAAGATAGAAATTTAACTTAAATTATAAAAACAGGAAACAATAGGTTGGGTATACTTGCCCAACAACATAAAACAAAAAAGTTCTTGTTGGGTTAGTAAACCCAACCTACATTGAAAAAGTATAAATATTGAAAATTGAATAGCAAAATGAAACTTATCAAAATAAAAAACAACTTTCTATTTTTACTTTCAATTTTCCATTAAAACAAAAAGTGAACAAAATATAATATAGGAGACCAAACACATGGCATTTACAATAGTTACAAAATATGGTGAAAAAACATTTGCAGACAAAGAATTGGTTAATATTTCATCAAATGCAAATGCAGATTTTCAGGTAAATTTCGGATTTCAGTTTATGTTAACCGTCCAGTGTGACCTGAGAACAAACAAATGTGTTTTGTTAAATCAATTTCATAATCAGAAATTTTTGTTTAAGGGAAAACCTATTCCTGCACAGCTTGAAATTGATAAAGTTTGCAAGATTATGGTTGACGGAAGTGATGAGTATATAACAATCAAGGTTGTCGGTGAAACTTCAACAAGAAATATATCAGAAGAAAATTTATCAGAAAATGATATAAAAGCAATTTATGGTAACGATGTAAATGCAGCAGCCAAAATTATGGTTGAAAAAAGAAAGTCTGAAATAGAAAGTGCCAGAGTCAGCATAATTAAAGAAGTCGGTGCAAGAATAAACGATCTGAAAAGAAAAATTTCACAAAATTCAAAGGGCGGAATATTCCTTCATATAGCTTTGTTCTTTGCATCTCTTGTTTGTGCTTTTGGTGTTTCAAACTACCTTACAGGTCTGCCTCTTAAAGATGCCGGTTCTGTTATACAAATGCCTACTAATATGAAGCTTATTTTTGTTTATGCGGCAATTATTTACGGCATAGGTTTGATTCTAAAACAGGGTGTATATAACTACCTTCAGAACAGACTGGGTAATGATTCAACAACATCAAAACTTGCTGAAGGTGTTATGGTTATATCCTCTTTAATTTTTTATGCAGCAATATATTTAATTAACGTATTATATTATATTGCGCCAAAAACATTTCCGCTGTTTGCAGTTTTAATATCTTTATTCTTCGTAGGCACTGCCTTTTCATTAGCAATGGCCTGCGGATATTTTAAAAATTCAAGCGTAGAACTTAAATCAGAACTTGATTCAATAGAATACAGAGAAGATTTTGAACGTGTTATTAAAGAATATCAGCAATGGATTGAAAGATATACCAATACGTTAAGCCCTGCAAAAATCAGAAATATTAAAGATAAACAGTTTATGCTTCAGATAAAAGCATTTGGTGAAATGGTATTAGGATTTATAACAGCACCTTTCCTTGCTTATGGTGTTTCAAATACTCTTGCAATGTGTTTCCCGGAAGCTGCCGGCTGGGTAAGAATTTCAGGATTAAGACTAAGTCCTGTATTTCTCGTACTTGCAACTTTCTTAATCATTTTTGCATTCTTTGCTTTTGCTAATGCATTTTTGAACGGCAAAAAAATAGCCGGCTCAAATGTTCTTAAACTTGACGGTTTCAGCAATTATCTTCAGCATGGTGTTGAAATATACGGTATTGAAGGTGTTAACAGATTAAACAAAGATATGCGCCGTTCATTCCTTATTGGTTGCGTAATTATTGGAATTGAGTTTACAATGAACGCATCATACTTTATGGGTGAAATTGGCGGTGATTTGGGCGGTATGCTTTTAAGCGGACTGGCAGCTCTTGTTCCGACAGCTTTATTAATCGCTGAAACATTTATGTTAAGCTCTACTCAGTTTGAATCTTTTGCCTGTGATGAACTCGTAGCAAAAATTGAGGGGCAGGGGTAAATAATTTATAAGGCAGAAAATAAATGCGTTTGGTACTTAATGTATTACTAATACTTGTTATTGTTGCAACCGTGCTGATTTGCACGGTACAGCCTGAAATGCATAAAAGTATGATTGTGTATGATTCAGATTATACACTTGTTACAGAACAGGAAGTAAAAACTGAAACAAAAGATGTTCCTGTTATGGAAATGCCGTCTGCTCCTGTTCAAAAAACTACCGTTGTAGAGAAAAAGGTTGAGCCTGTTGTTGCTGCTACAAAAACTCAGACAACAAATGTTAAACAACAGACAAAAACAACTCCGAAACAAATAACAACTACAAAACAAACAGTTGCAAAACCTCAGATTCAAACTGTAACAAAGCCTGTCACAACAACGGAAACAAAGCCAAAAGTTTTTCAGCAAACACAAAAAACAGAAACTCCGAAAATAGAAAAAACTGAAAACACAGAAAAAACGCCGTTTTCACAAATTGCCAAAAATGAAAATATTTATACCCCCAAAGTTTTGACTCAGCAGGAAGAAACAATTGCCTGGAACAGATGGCGCTCAGCCCTAACAAATCAAATTATGCAGGATACAAAACTCCCGCCAATACCAAATGGTGTATTATTCCAGTTCTCATTTAATGTAGATAAATACGGTAAGATCTCAAATGTACAAACAGGTGCAAACCCTGCAAATTATACTCCTTATGCAATTCAGTATATAGCTCCTGTGATTCGTTCTTATCAGGGACGCTCTATATTGAATTTTCCTGAAGGTACTGCAAGAACTTCTACCCAAGTAACAGGAAAATGGCGGATTTCAAATACTGAAAAATACAGTACTCCGCAGGATTATCATGACGTTGAAAAAGTTATACGTTAACATAATCTTCTGATATAATATTTATAAAAAGAAGGATTAATTATGTTTAAATGTAAAGAATGCGGTGCAGAATACGAAGAAAAACCCGATTACTGTGATTGCGGTAATGATGAGTTCGTTCAAACTGAAGAAGAAAAGCAGCCTGTTCAGCAATCTGTAAAAATTAATGCAGATAAGATAATGCCTGACAAAAAAATGGCTGATGAGAAACCAAAACCGCAGCCTGCCGCATCGTTTAGTAATAAGACTTTTACCCCGCCTCCGAGAAAAATGACTTTTGAAGAAAAATATCCATCACTCAGCAGAATGATAAAATCACTTGACCCTGTGTCGCTGGCGATTTTTTCTATTTGTTTAGTTTTTTCATGTTACATAATATTTTTCGCCTGGAATCCTGATACAACAAATGTTATCTCAGAAGAAAAAACTGAAATAACCGTTCCAAAAAATATACCGTCAATCGATAAAATCTGGAACAATGCTTTGCCTGTTTATAAAGCTCCCGAGCCAAAGCACGAACAAAAAGAAGATATAAAAAAACAGATTATTCAAGTTGTACAACCTGAAAAACAAACACCAAAAATTGTTCAGCCGGCAGTTCAGCCAAAATTAACAAAAGTTCCGCTTAAAAAAGTTACAACAACATCAAAGCCTGTACAAACAACAAAAACTGTTACAAAAACGCAAACTAATACAGCGGCTCTGGATAAAGCTAAAAAAGAGGCTGAAGAAAAAGCAAGACAAGAAGCTTTGGCAAAACAAAAAGCCGAACAGGAAAGAAAAGCTGCAGAAGCTGCTCAGTTAAAAAAATTACAGGTAGAGCTTGCTAAAAAAGCAGAAGCAGAAAAACAAAGACAACAGGCTGCAAATAAACAGGAATATCTGAATTATAAAGCACAGCTCAGAAATACTATCGGAAGAAAGATTGACTTTACTCGTGTTATCGGTGATGGCTCTTGTTCTGTTGCGTTTAAAATTGATCCGACAGGAAGGCTGATTAATCGTTCTTTTGCAAAGCAGTCAACAAATAATACGCTTAATGATGCAGTTTATAATGCGATTATGTCAACTCCGACTTTTAATCCTCCGCCTGGTGCATATAATAATGAAACATTAAATCTTAATATAAGATTTTATAACGGAAATTTTGAAATATCGTTACAGTAGTGATGGGTAATAATATTTGTTAAACATTTTTTGCTTTACGGATTTTGTTGGTTGTAATATAATATATTATAGGGTAGGAGTTGGTTGACGCCTCACCCCATCCCTCTCATCAGGGGTAAATATACGGAGAGGGAGAATTAATGAGGGGAATATAAAGTATGAATAATCAGAAGATTGCAGTTATCGGAATGGGCATGTGGGGAAAAAACATTGTCCGTAATTTTTATAACTTAAATGTTTTAGAATATGTGTGTGACTTAGATGATGAATCTCTGAAGACTGTAAGAGAACAGTTTGAAGGTGTGAAGACTACAAAAGATTTTAATGAAATATTAGCAAATCCTGAAATTACAGGTGTTGCTGTTGTTACTCCGAGCCACACTCACTTTAAACTTGTTAAAGCAGCTCTTGAGGCCGGCAAAAACGTATATGTTGAAAAACCGATTTCAACTGTTGCAGAAGAAGCTAAGATACTTATGGAGCTTGCAGAAGAAAAAGGGTTAATATTGATGGTTGATCACCTTCTTCTTTATCATCCTGCGGTTAACAGATTAAAAATGCTTATTGAAGAAGGAACTTTGGGCGAAATTGTTTATGCTCAAAGTGACAGATTAAATGTTAATTATCATAAAAATGACAGAAGTGTTATGTGGGATTTGGCACCGCATGATGTTGCAATGGTAGCTTATGTTACAGGAAAAAGTCCTGTAAAAGTAATATCTGCAATTGGTGCTTCAAGCGACAGAAATAATATCATGGATATTACTCATCTTGGAATTGAGTTTGAAGATGGAATGATTGCTCATATTTCAGACAGCTGGATTACTCCGCAAAAGCATGTAAACTTGCTTGTAAGAGGTACAAAAGCAACTGCAATATTTGATGATTGTGCGCCGACTGATAAATTAAAAATATATGATAATTTTATTCCTGCAAATACTCAAAATGTAGCACTTGATTATTTGGAAATTGAACCTCTAAAACTTGCCTGTCAGCATTTTGTTAACTGTATTGAAACAGGTCAGAAGGCACGTTCTGACGGTGCAAACGGATATGAAGTCGTAAGCATCTTAGAAGAAGCTGAACGTATTATGCTTGGTTCAAAGAAAGAAGAGCTTGATAAGAAAGACTTTGCTTTATCAAGAATGAAAGCATAGTTATAAATTATAAGAGAGGTTTTATATACAATGGCTAATTTTATTTCAATATTCAGAATTTTTATTATGTTCGCAGCTGTGTATCTTATTTATACACAAGTTGGAAATATTCAGGCTTATGTATGGGCATTGATACTTACAATACTAGCTTTTTCACTTGACGGCGTAGATGGTTGGGTTGCAAGGAAATTTAACGAAGTCTCAAAATTTGGCGCATTACTTGATATTATGGGTGACAGAATTGTAGAAAATACTTATTGGGTATTGTTTGCTGTTATGGGCTGGCTGAATATTTTATTTCCGCTTATTGCTCTTACAAGAGGTTTTATTACTGATACTATAAGAAGTGCTGCTATGGAAAAAGGCTTAACTCCTTTTGGTATGCAGGTTAATCCGGTTTGTAAATGGATTACGGGTTCAAAATTTATGAGAATCTCTTATGCAGTAGCTAAAGTTCTTGCATTTATATTAATTGTTGCAGCAAAGATACCTAACGTAGCTCATGCTGAACTACTTTGGACAATTGCATACTGGACTGCAGTTGCTGCAATTGTATTCTGTGTAATCCGAGGTTTGCCTGTAGTAATCGAAGCAAAAAGAGTAATAGAGGGGTAG
>CACWIL010000073.1 GCA_902760905.1 uncultured bacterium | reverse complement strand
ATGCCTGACAATAACTGTTTTAATTTTCTCTTATTTTAACTTTCGGTACAACTGACATTCCCGGGATAATAGCGTACTCTTCAGGGTCTATTTTTTCAGCTATGTAGGGTGCAATCATTTGCACCAAAATTTCAAAAGTGACTTTTCGGAATGAGGGTGACTAAAAAGTCATCCTCTTTTTTGAGTATTGAAAAGATAATTTGGCATTAAGCCAATCCTTTTTCTTGTTTTACTTCAATAGTATTTTCTTTATCTGCTTTAAAATTGGGTTTTGTAAGATTTTTAAAATTAACTTTTTGATTATATGCCGTGATTGGAGAAACACTATTCATACACAATTGTCCTATATTTTATCTACACATATTAATAAAAACAAAATACAAGAAATAATTGCTTTTTTTGCTAATATTACAAATTTGTTACAAACTGAGGATGCGAAAAAAGTCTGAAAAAATGACAATTTTTCGACTTTTTCAAATCCGACCTTATGTGTGTGAGATTTAGGCTAGGTACGGGATAGCACGTATCCTAAATCGAAACCGTTCCCCAGAATTTGCAAAAAATTATATGGCAGCATAAACAATCAGCGTATGTTTGCTGCCACAATTTACTTAACGATACTCTTATATATGAGACTGGATGCTTTAACAATAAATTCTTTACCCTGCGGAGCGTTATAAGGGCGATTTGCAAGAATAACGATAATATATTTTTTGCCATCCGGAGCAAAAACAATTCCTGCATCTCCAAGCATTCTTCCGATATCACCTGTTTTGTGAACCAACAGTGCTCCCTCACCGAGTCCTGCGGCAATTAGTTTATTATTTTTAACGTGACTCATGTAGTCTATTATGTATTCTCTTGAGTTAATATTAAGAAATCCGGGGTTATCAAGGTTATACAAAATCTTTGCCAAGTCACTTGCTGTTGTTTTGTTATTGCCTGTCATGTCAGGAAGCCATGTTCTTACGTAAGTTTTTGAAATTCCCCAATCTCTCAAACCTATATTTATGTAGTCCATGCCGCCGATTTTTGACATTATCATATTTGTTGCGGAATTATCGGAATCCTGAATCATTGTTTTTGCCAGGGCATCCAGTGAAAATTTAGTTCCCGAGCTCATGTATTGAAGTCCGCCGGAACCTTCTGCCCTGTAGTAATCTGTCAGAATCATTTCATCATAAATTGTTGTTTGACCTGCTTCAATAGCTTTAAATAACTGAACCAATACAGGAAGTTTGATTATGCTTGCTGCAGAAAATTGTTCGTCTGCATTAATTTCCAAATATTTACCGTTCTCATATTCCCACACATATACAGCAGGATGAATGGTCGGATAATTTTTCATAAGCTGAAGAATCTCATTTTTCAGTCCTGTCATCTCTGTTGTGTGGTACATGGTTGTAACTTCGCTGTGAGTTTTCTGTACAGTAGGAGTTACAAGCATGCGGTTTAAAAATAAATCATTGCTTAAATAGTTTGATGTCGGTGTTGTCATAGCATAAATATCAGCTCCGCCAATGTTTTTTCTTGCATCTTTAAAGGCAAGCCCCTGAGGCATTTTGGTACTGATTTTTATGTTATTTGGGAAAACTACATTTTTTATTAAATTTCTAAAACTTTCCGGAAAAATAAAATATGAATACACAGAAAATACAGTAAGAATAACAAATAATCTTAACAAATACTGAAGCGGGTTGGTTTTTCGTTTCTGTACGTGTTTAACCTGTTTATGTGTATTCGGTTGGGAGTGTCTTACATGCTGTCTTTCCGGTACAACATATAAATTCCCTGTATTCCTTTTTTGCGGTTGTTGATTATAAGCGTACAAAACTATCCTCCGCTATTTTCTGTTGCAAGAAAAATGCTAAATCTCTCCCGTAAACATAATAACATTTATTCAGTTTTTGACAAATCCTCCGTATGAAGTATTCACATCCCTCATTCCCTTCTCGTGACTGATAATCTATGTTATAATTTTTACCGTATGAAACGTTTCTTTAAAAAATTGTTTTCACTATTAATTTTTGCAGCCATCCTTTATGGAGTATGGTTCTTTTTTCATGGTTGGATTGTAACTCAGGTTAAGAAGGCAGAAGGCGTTTACTTTATTTATAAAGGCGATCAGGCGTATTCTCAGGATAATATGTCGAAGACATTACATTATTATAAAAAAGGTCTTTCACTTTTCCCGGGACATTATGAAGCGTGGTATAACCTTGGAAATATATACACTGTTTATGAGGATTATGTTTCTGCAGTTGATGCGTATAAACAGGCAATAGCACATCATCCGAAGTTTGTAATGGCAAGAATGAATCTTGGTATTGTGTATCTTGAAGACTTGGGCTGGTTTGATGAAGCTATAGAACAATTTGATCAAATTCCCAGAATCGGACTTTTTAATTTGTGGATTCCTTTTGTTTATTCGAATGTGAAAAGTATCAGAGCAAACAAAGGAATAGCCTATTTTAACAAAGGTGTTGCATATAAACAAAAGGCAATGTTTTTACCGCTTGAAAGAAAGTATTTAATGCATGAGTTTTTAGGTGATGCAATTGAGTCATATACGAAAGCTCTCAAGTTTCTGAAAAAAAATTATGATGTTTATTATAACCGTGCTGTTGCATATCATCTGAGAGGTGATTACAAACCTGCAGGACTTGATTACTGTAAGGCAATTGAGCTTCAGCCGACAAAATTTGAAGCACATTATAATCTTGCCGTATTACTCAGAGGAATGAGCAAGTACCGGGAATCAATGAGTGAGCTGGAAAAAGCTGCATTACTAATATCCGAATCGCCTCAAAGCTCAGAAGTACAAACGGCATACATTTTTAATCTTCTGAATGAAGTATCAAGAAAATTTATCAACAGTGATGAATATGGTGTTGCCAAACTTACTGATAAGCCAACCGGAAGTATCAGTTACACTTATGTAAACGGCAGAATAGTTGCTGATGATGATTTTGACAAAGCTATGGCTAAAAATTTCAAAACCTGTACCGGTTTCGATATTTTTAATCAAAAAGATGAAGTTAAAGATTATTTTGAGGATGGTTGGTTCTGATGGTTCAAAATAAGTTACATTTTCTGTCAAAAATTGCAGACGTTCTTACAAAAGAGGTAAATACTTCTGAATTAAATGATGAGCTGAAGTCAGTACTCAGCGGTTTTAACGGTTTTAGAGATATAAGTTTGTATGTGTTTGATTCTGTGACGAGCACAATGCGTGACTGTGTAAACTCCTGGAGTATTCTTGAAGATGATTCGGATGTTTATAAATCTTTTGCAACCATCAAAGGATACGATTTTGTAATTAACTCAAAGGCATATAAGCTTCCTGCGGTAATCAGTGATATTACATTGAAAATAAGCACTCTGTGCATGCCAATCGTTAAGGATTCCAAAGATTTCGGAATAATGGTGCTTGAGTTTGAAGAAAATACTCCGGTAAATATGGAATTTTTGTTTTTAATGAAGATTTTTTCATCACAGGTATCTTTAAAACTCCAAAACATTGTTCTTAATGAGCAGTCAAAAATAAATGTTGAGTTCCATGATTCCATGAAAAATATTGCAAAAATTATTGAAACGCAGTATGAACTTAATTACATTGTTCCCATAATTGGAGAAATGCTTGACAGATTTATTACTGATCACCTTATTTATGTATTCTTAAAATGGGAAAACGAATTTAAGCTTGTTTGGCCGAAAGCCTGCAATGATGACAGGATTTTTGATGTATTAAGCCAACTTACACCAGAAACGGAATATATTTTAAGCAACAATGACAAAATCGGCGCTTTTCCTCTGATGTCGGAAGAAGGAGAAGTTATTGGGTGTATTGTTGCGAGAAGTACGCTCGAAGCACTGTCAAAAAGAGATATTGGTTATTTGGAACAGCTTTCAAGACAGTCAGCAATTACTATTAACCGTGCTAACTCATATTCAAAAATTTTGCAGTATGCAACGATTGATGCATTAACAAATCTTAATAACCGCAGACAGTTTGAACTTCGTCTGTGGCAGGAAATTGCAACAACAAAACGTCAAAAAAATCCGCTGTGCGCAATGATGATTGATATAGACTTCTTTAAAAAAGTTAATGATACATACGGACACGCAAGCGGTGATGCAGTTCTTAGGGGGGTTGCTTCAATTATAAAATCGACACTTCGTGAATCGGATATTCCGTCAAGATACGGCGGAGAAGAGTTTGCAGTCCTTCTTCCTTATACTCATATAGAAGAAGCTAAAATAGTCGGAGAACGTTTGCGCAAGGCCGTAGAGTCAACCCCGATTGATATAAATGATGAAGAAGCGGATGTTAAATCGATAAGTGTCACAATAAGCATGGGACTTGCCGAGTTTAATGATGCTGAATCCGGTGAAGAACTTTTTGAAAGAGCTGATAAGGCTTTATACAAAGCAAAAGAGAGTGGCAGAAACATGGTTTGTACTGCATAATGTTTTTTAAAAACGGTGTGCAGCAATTTGCAGTGCGTCGCTCTTGTTAATTTTTGTAGGAGAGATTATTTATGATAACTTTTATACTTGGTCTTTTTATTTTGTTTGCAGGTTACATCTTTTATTCAAAATATGTTGAAAAAACATTTTTACCTGACGACAGAGAAACCCCTGCCCACTTCGATAATGACGGTGTGGATTTTGTTCCTATGTCAAAGAACAGAAATTCGCTCATCCATCTTTTGAATATTGCCGGAATGGGACCAATTATTGGGGCAATACAGGGAATTTTGTTTGGACCGGTAGCGTTTATCCTCATACCGCTTGGATGTGTTTTTGCCGGCGGCGTTCATGATTATTTTGCGGGTATGCTTTCCATAAGAAATAATGGTGCTCAGATTCCCGGGCTTATACAAAAATACCTCGGGCAAAATGCATTTCGTATATTTATGGTTATCGTTTCAATAATGTTACTTCTGCTTGCAACGGTATTTGTTTATACGGCAGGTGATTTGTTTGCAGAAAGATTTTTCGGGGTAAAAGAGTTAGTTATTACCAATCCTTATGTTTTAATGTCTTATGTTGCGATTCTTCTGTATTTTATTATCGCAACACTTTTTCCGATTGATAAAATTATCGGAAAAATTTATCCCGTTTTGGGATTGATGCTTATTATAGGTACAGGCATGATTCTTGCAGGATTTTTTATAAAAGGGGTTAATCTGCAGAATTTTAGCTTTGAAAACTACAATCTTCATCCCCAAAATTTACCCCTTATTCCGATATTTTTTATGACGGTTAGCTGCGGTTTGCTATCGGGTTTTCATTCAACTCAGGCAACGATTATCTCAAGAACTGTCAGTCATGAAAAAGACGGACGAAGAATTTTCTATGGTATGATGTGCCTTGAATCTCTTATTGCAATGATTTGGGCAGCAGCGGCAATGGATGTCTATTCTCTTAATCTGGTTCCTCATAATTTAATCGGCACGGTACACGTAGTTAACATAATTGCAAATAAATTTGTTCCGCTTAACCTGGCATTTATGGTTACTCTGGCGATAATAATTCTTCCGATAACATCCGGTGATACGGCTCTCCGCGGATTAAGAATAACAATAGCGGATGCGCTTAATCTCGGGCAAAAGAAAATAATTAACAGGCTGATAATAGTTATTCCAATTATTATTTGTGTGTTATCAATTCTGTTTTGGGCAAAAACAAACTCAGGCAGCTTCTTTTTAATCTGGCGTTATTTTACTTTCTTTAATCAGCTTATAGCAATTCCTGTGTTGTGTTGTGCAACGATATTTCTTGCAAAACAGGGTAAAAATTATTTTATCGCATTTATTCCTGCATTGTTCTATGTATTTATTACAATGTCGTTTATTTTTTCCGAGAAAATCGGTTTTAATTTACCTCTGAAATATGCAGAAATTGCAGGACTTATATTAACAATAACGGTATTTATATATATAAGGAAGAAAAAGAACTCTTAATCGTGACATTTATGCACGATTAGTTATTAAATGAGGATATTTTGTCACGATTAATCAAAGTCTGCAATCTTTACAATATAAGATGTTGACTTTGATTTTTTTGCGTAATACAATCTTAATTAAGGAAAATAATCACAATTAAAAAGGAGATACAATATGCCGAAAGTATTAGAAAAAAAAGAAGAAAAGAAAGTTGCAAAGTCAACAGGTTTGGTTGATAATGTGGAAGCTTTGAACGATTTACTGGACAGAGTTAAAAAAGCTCAGGAAGAATATTCAAAATATTCTCAGGAGCAGGTAGATGCAATATTTAAGGCTGCTGCAACAGCTGCTGATAAAATGAGAATACCTCTTGCAAGAATGGCTGTAGAAGATACAGGCATGGGTGTTCTTGAAGATAAGATTATCAAAAACCACTTTGCATCAGAATATATTTACAATAAACATAAAAATGCAAAAACTTGTGGTGTTATAAGTACAGATAAAGAAAACGGTATTAAAATTGTTGCTGAACCTCTCGGAATCTTAGCAGGTATTATTCCTACTACAAACCCGACTTCAACTGCTATTTTTAAATCATTAATCGCATTAAAAACGAGAAATGCTATCGTATTTTCACCACACCCACGTGCAACAAAATCAACTATTGAAGCAGCAAAAGAAAA
>CACWIL010000072.1 GCA_902760905.1 uncultured bacterium | reverse complement strand
TAAAACTTCCAACTCATGTTCTTTATATATTTTTTGTTTTTTAAATTGAAGCGGAGACAATAGATTATAGAAATAAGAACGATATTTTCTTTTGTCATCTTTTGTAATAACAGGCTGTTGATTATTTACTCCCAAACCTAAAACCTGCTGACGTTTATTAGATGAAATGTATTTAATTTTAGGTACATTTAGTTCAAAACCTAAATCCTTAATTTGTCTTAACACCTCAAGCTCAACAAGGCTTAATATATACTGTGGTCCGTAACTTGAAAAGAATAAATCATCCATATAGCGGGAATAGTTTACTTCAAACTTTTTACAAACTTCTTCAATCTCATAATCAAAATCCTTTAAAAGCAGATTTGCAATATAAGGCGAAGTCGGAGCACCGGTGGGAAGTTTCCCCTTTATAGTACACATAGAAAATATCTGTTCTGTGTCAGACCATTCCCCCGCCCCTTGAGGGAGGGGGTTAGGGGGTGGGGTTGCATATCTTTTAATGACTTCTTTTATTTGTTCTTCTGAGATTGAATTAAAGAAATTTTTTATATCCAGTTTCATCAACCACTTTTTACCACAATGAACAGAAGCAGCATCTTTGACAGATAGAGGAGTCCAATACGGCTTAAAATACTTTCTCATTATGAATCGCTGAACTTTCTTAAGTGCAGGTGAAGGTATGTGAATTAAACGTTTCCCATTATCATAGACATCATAATAAAACCACGGTGTTAATTCTATTCTCTCCATCTCTTGCTTTTTCTTGTGGTGCAAATAATTGCACCCATTTTTACACTTGTTATTAGACAAAAATTCCATTACTACCTCTTTTTTACCCCTCACCCTAACCCTCTCCCACAAGGGGCGAGGGAACAAAATTTTAAAACGTATTATTTATAACAGGATTCCTGAAAAATCCGTTTTTAAAATCCAAAGAGACTATACCGGTTGGTCCCATTGAATTTTTTTCTACGATAACCTCATTACTTGGATATTCAGACTCCGGATTATAATATTCATCCCGATAAATCATTAAAATAACATCGGATATTTCTTCTAACAAACTCCCGTTCCTTAAATCAGATAACAGTGGATGCTTATCAAATCTGCCTTCAACGGCTCGAGATAGCTGGGATAACAAAACGACAATTACATTATGAGTAACAGCAATGCGTTTAATCTCTTTTATGACAAGGTTTATTGCTTCTGTGCGGTTGGGTGCTTTCGGAGCTTCTATCAGCTGAACATAATCAATAAATACGATATCAGGTTTTATTTCCTGAACTTTAGTATCAATATCTTCTATTGATAAGTTTGTTTTATCAATAATTTCCAGCTTTTTGTCTTTGTATGAATCAAGAACAATATTTACTTCTTCTTCACGAACTTTGTCTTCTAACAGGCTAAATAAAGGTGTTCCTATTTTTTCTGAAACTAATTTCATTACAAATTTTGACTTTGTACAGTCCATAACAAAACAAAGAACGTTTTTATCTGCATTAACCATGTGATTAATAAGCGACACAGAGAAGTTTGTTTTACCCATAGCCGGTCTTCCGCCTATTGTAATAACATTTCCTTTATCTATGTATTTGCAGAAATTATCCAAATCCTCAAATCCTGTTGAGAAAAAGTCGGTTCTCTTTAATTTTTCCTGTTCTTTTAAATAAATTTCCTTAATATCGTCCATATTTCCCTCCATAAAAAATAGTATTCTCTGTAATTCAAGAATACTATTTACCTCTGTCAAATGCGGTCGGGCAGGGGTAAATATATGATTTATTTTATTTATACCAAACTTTAAAATTTTCTATTTGCATTTTTAAATCGTCAAAATTTCCTTTAAAATTTATACACCTGTCATCAATAATCAAATAACTGGGCTCTTTTACATTTGTAATATCATCTACAAATTCTTTTAACCCATTATTTATAATCCACTCTGATGCGAGCAAACGATTTCTAGTCGTAAAGATTTTTATTTTGTAATTGTAAGACAAGTTTTTAATGAAGTCGTATGCGCCGTCTTTAATAGGCGGAATTATTTGTTCATCAAATTTTCCGTCATATGTATTCAATACACCATCTAAATCTATTAATATAGTCTTATTAAACATAATATAGCCTTTCATACTGGAATATTACCAGTAAATTTATGTTACTACATCCAGTAAAATAATCAAATGGATGAAGCAACAATTTATAAATCTATTGGTAAAAGAATAAAGTTTTTAAGAGAAAGCAAAGGGCTAACTCAGGAAAAACTGGCAGAAAAGACTGGTTTGAGCTTAGACTTTATTGGCAAAATTGAGGTCAATATAAATGAGCCTGGATTGAAGTCTATAATAAAGATTGCAAATGCTCTTGATGTTCATATTAAGGATATTTTTGATTTTTAAAATTCACCCCTCACCCTAACCCTCTCCCGAAGGTAGAGGGAAAAGTTTATACACAATGTTGTGATTTATTTGTACTGGGTAATACAGTTATCCCTCCCTAAAACCCAACGGAATTTTTGAGTTCCTTAGATTTCTTGACTTTCACTTCATCCTGCAGCATTTTTACGATTTCATCTAAGTCTTTTACACCTAAGAAATCTAACTTCCGTTTAACTGTGGCAAAATCTCCAGCAGTTAAGCCTTTAATTTTTACATCAGCATCTTTTATTCCGAAGAAATGTTCTATTGCTTGATTTACTTGTGGTTCTGTAAGAAAATCGAACTTAATCTTGAAGGTAAAACGTCTTAAAGAGGCTTCATCGAGAGTTTCCATAAGGTTCGTAGTGCAAACGAATGGGTATTCGTGAGATTCCATCTGAGTAAGCATCTCATTAACTTGAGTAACTTCCCAAGAGCGTTGAGCATTATTTCTGTTTTGCAAAAAGCTATCTGCTTCATCAAAGATCAGCATTGCTTTTTTACTTTTGGCCTCAGCAAAACAAGCGGCAATATTTTCTTCTGTACCCCCTACCCATTTACTTAATAAGTCTGATGCTTTCTTATGGATTACCTCTTTGCAACCGATTTGCTTTGCAAGCCATTTGGCATAGAGCGATTTTCCCGTACCTGGCTGGCCAAAAAGACATAGTGAAAAATTAAGTTTTCCGCTATCTTTTATTCTTTTTGTTAAGTCCTTTAAATCAATATCTGTATTCACTAGGTCTTCACTATATTCTTTCATCTCAAATTCTTTTTTGTTTTTGACGTTTTTCTTTTTTGTAACGACTTTTGCAACGTTTTCGATAAACCCTTCAAAATCGTTTTCGTCACCGCCAACCATTTTAGTAGTCTGAACTGCATTAGCTATAAGCGAAGGCGGAATGTTGTAATTTTTATTGAGTTCCTCAACCTTTTCTTTGCTGACTTTTAACTTATTCTTTTTTATAACTCTGTTCCAAATATTCAGCCTTACTTCATCTGACAATTTTTCAAACTCAACGCAGTAAGTCATTCTTCGTAAGAATGCAGGGTCGACATCAAAAATATTATTAGTAGTCCAGATTATAGGAACTGATGTCGTTTCAAGAAGGTGATTTAAGTACCCCTTTGAAGCTGAGCCGCCATAAGAGAAACCTCTGTTCATAACATCTTCACCTTCATCAAAAAGTATGCAGGCTTTCTCGGAGCGAGAAAGAACGTGCTGTTTAGAATACAAATCAACAAGCCTGTCTTCTCTGTCTGCCTCTTTAAAGTTTTCAAGTTGAGTTATTACGGAATACATAGGAACCTCTGCACAATTTGCAACAAGCCTTGCCATTTCCGATTTACCTAACCCAACGCCGCCATAGAGAAGTATATTTACCCCTGTTTTCTTTTGTTCAACTGCTTTTTTTAATATATTTATTACAGTATTACAATCTTTTTCCATGTGAGAATAGTCACTAAGTTTGAGTTTGGATTTTTCGGGTTTTCCGATAAGCACACTTGCAATTTTCGCAGGAGTGTTGCAATTTGGGTTATCAAAAATCTTGAGTAAATTACTGTTAACACTTTCACTATGTCTTGAATCAGTAATGTTTTTCAAGTGCAAATTGCTCATAACACGTTCTTTTCTGCCAAATCTCATGTTTAGGAATTCTCTGCAAAAAGTACTGAGTGATTGATTTTGTAAGCAATCTAAATATTCTTTAAATATGTTATTAATCTCCCGCAAAGTTAAATACATCATAATTTCATATTCTTCGTTGCTAAGATCGTATATTTCCTTAACAGTATTAAATTGTCTTTCTAAAACAGTATTTTGTGGTTTTATTTTTTCTTTGAGTTTTTTTATTTCTTTTCTCAAAATTTTGGCAAAATCCATTCTTTTTCTACTTGTATCCAGATCAAGATCACCATCCTCATCAAACGGAAAAACTTTTTTATCCATCTTAAATTCATTAATCATAAAATCAAAAACTGTGTCAAAAGAATAACTATTAGTATCTGTTACAGGTAATAGTTTTTCTAAATAATCTAAAAATTTCCTTTTCTCAAAATTGTTCATGGGTTTACTCCTTACTATTTACAGGGTATAACCTCCCCTGTCTGCTATTAATATTTCCTAATCACATGTATATAATAACAGCCAAATATGTCAGAAAAGGTCGGGGTTAAATAACATTTTTTTGTTACTTAACCCCGATTAAATATCTTTTAAACTAAATATAATATTTATATTTACCCCTTTACCCCTATAACTTATTCATACCGCAGTAGTCACCATAACTACAATATTTACAAGCATTGTCTTTGTAACTTGGGTCAAATTCTAAATTCTTTATACTCTTAACTGCATTTTTGAATTTTTCAACAACAGTATCCATTTCTTCCTGTGTATAATTTATTCCATTGTTTGTTGATTCAAAATCCTCAGGGTATAGGAATTTTGTTACGGAAACCTTGTTGCCTGTTTTAAGTTCGTAGAAATACTTGTACCAAGCCATCTGATTAAAGTAATCTTCATGTGATTTATCAATTCCGATGTTACTATTCTTATTATCACCTGTTTTGTAGTCATAGATAGCATAAGTACCATCTTCACATTTATCTATTCTATCGACTTTACCAAAGAATTTTGTACCATCCTCAAATATGTATTCTAAAGGATATTCGACATAAACAACACTTGCAGGACTTGTATTACATAATTGTGCATAATATTTATCTAATGCCTTTTCACCTCTGCCTTCAAAGTTTTCTCTTTGCTGATATGATTCCATTGGCTGTTTTGCGAGTTCATCTTTAAACCACTTGATAAATTGTGATTTTTCAGGCGGCATTTTTTTATCACGAAGAAACTTAAATCCTTCTTCACAAGCCTTGTGAATAGCAGAACCATAACTCAAAAAGTTTGGATTACCATCTTTTGGATTAAGTTTTAATATATCTCCATAGAGATATTGTCTAGGGCAAGCAAGGTATCTGTTTACTGATGATGGAGAGAATACTCTGTCACCAAGTTCTGCTTTTATCAATTCTTCAAAATCTGTTTTGTAATCGTACTCTGGTTTTATTAACAAATTCTTTGCCTGTTCCCAATATGATTCTTCATCATACTCAAATGGTTCATTTTCTTTTTGCAGCATATCCTGAATATTAACTAAATATTTTGTGGGTTTTCTAACCTTACCACCTTCCATCTCAGGATATGACATTCTAAGTGTATGTTTAGCCCTTGTCATTGCTACGTACATTAATTTAGTTTGGTCTGATGGCTTAACTTCATTCTTGAGTTCGTTTTCATCTTTATACTCAGATATATCAAGCGGTACATTTGGCTTAGTAATTTTGCTGCTTTCCCACTTGTATGTATGAAGAGAAGGCATATAAACATACTCAAATTCTCTTCCCTTTGAACCATGGTATGTTGAAATTTGAACAGCATTTAAGGTTACAGGAGCTTTATCGGTTTTTATGGACTCTTCATCTTCAAGAATGGATTTTAAATATGTATAAAATTCTTCCAAGAAACTTGTTCTATAGATTTCAGAAAAACCTGCTGCTTCATCTATGAATCTTTTTAACCCTGCAATGCTTTCAGTTCTGTTTACACTATCTTTGTTACCATTTATGTAATCATCGAAAATACCTGTCTTTGCACCTATTTCTAAAATGGTATTTTTTATATTCTCTCTTGATTTATACTCTGTTAAGTAGTCATATGTTTTCAAGAAGTTCTGTAATTTTTCTGCATCTTTGTATTTTTCCCATTCACCTCTGCGTAGAACATCTATAAAGGTTTTTTCCTTTGTTACGTCATTGTACAGCACCTGATAATCTTTCGGATCAATTTTGAAGGGTTTTGCCGTTAAAAGTTGAAAAATTCTGAATGAGTGCATCTCAGGATTAATAAGAAACTGAATATAGAAGTAAAGAACATTGACAGCAGGTATAGAGAAAATATCTCTGCCTTCTTTCAGTTCATAAGGTATGTTTCTTTGTTTTAAGAGTTCTGCATACTCTTGAGCTTGTGCATTAGAACGTGTAAGTATTGCAATTTGAGATAATGCTTTTTCTCCCGTCTTAGGATTACGGGGACATTCATTAGAGTTAACAAGTTCTTCTATCTCGTTAACGATTTCTGTATATTCTTGCATAATATCAGCATACTTATAAAATCTTACAGGTTTATCTTTTGCTATTATCTCTTTGTTTTTAGCAACGAGATTCTTATCTATCGGATTACCGTCTTTGTCTTTAAAATTATGGGTATTTACTAAACTCAATGGGTCTTGTGCAATAACA